>VGXB01000007.1:25000-64814 GCA_016873515.1 Nitrospira sp. | reverse complement strand
TGCCCTTGCGCAACCAATCGCTCAAGAAATTGCAGTACCATCGCTTCGTTCCCGCCTGGTACCAGATCCCAGAGTTTCAACGCCAACATCTCGTCGAACGTATGGCCGAGCTTGTCGAGACCTGTTTTGTTGACATGCACAAATCGACCATTGCGGTCCAATTGATAGATCATTTCCGGTGAATGCTCGATCAGGTCACGGTACTGTTCTTCCAGCCGACGGACCTCCTCCATCCGTTGCTCAATTTGGCTGAATGAAAGCTGGAGATTACGGGCCATATGGTTGAATGCCTCGGCCAACCGTTCGATTTCATCCCCGGTTTTTAGCTCCAGTCGCTGTTCTAAACGGCCACTCCCGATCTCCTGCACTCCATCGTGCAATAGCCTGACCGGTGTGGCGATCCGTCTGGCCACAGCCACTCCGGTTCCACACAGCACGGTAAACACGATGCCTCCAAACACCATCACTTTGGCTATCAACGCACCAAGTGATGCAAAGGTTTCCGCGGGATCTTGGCGCACCACCGTCACCCAGGTTTTACCGCCGACACTCCCCGGCGCAAGGTCGTCCGCGAACCGCACCGGTGCGAACCCGATCAAGGCCCCTTTGCTTCCATGTGAGTCATCGGCGGCTTCGGCCCATCCTGGTTTCACGGATGCGAACAAGCTACTGAGTTCTGATGTCATCGTATGGGCTTCGGGAGCCAAGATCGGACACATCACCAGGCTCCCGTCTGAATTGAACAACATCGCATGGCCTGTAGTGCCGAGCGCCACTTCGGCGATGGAATGAAACAGAGTGTCGCGGCGTAACAGAATCGTGACGGCTCCGATCACCTCCTGCTGTTGGTCATTCATGATCGGTGCCGCCACCACCACCACATGGGTTCCAAAAGCCGGCTCAAAGACAATTTCACCGACATAGGGCTCCCGGCTGCCTCCTTTTACCACCGCCTGCCACCAAGCGGTCTTGCCATACGAATAGTCCACTTGCGGAATGGAACTGACTACCAGCGCCCCTTCGCCATCCGTCACCAGAATTCCGATGTAATCCGATTTTCGAATTTCATGCCATCGAATCAGACTATTGGTGACGATCCGGTTGACAAAGAGCGGGAACTCGCTGCGCTTGTCGCGCTGTCCCCACTGCTGCTGCCAATCCCTGATCATCTCCAGAATACTGTTCGCGTCTTTGCCCTCGTAGCTGCGGTTGGCTTCCGAGACGGCGGTACGGAGGAAGGGAGTAGTCGCAAGCTGCTGCGCCTCATTCATGCCGCGGGTGACGTGCATCTCAATGCGGCGAGCGGCTTCGACGGCGGCTTCCTTGAAGTTTGCCCCGGCCGCCTCTCGCACGGCGCGGCGTTCTTCGATGTAGATGAGAATCAAGAGGAGAGTCAGTGGCAGGAGACCGACCAGCACGATCGCCGCGATGATCTTCCGCTGGAGACTGTGAGACCGGCTCCAGAGTGCCATAATTTCACCACGGTGAGCTGCTATTCCACCACCCGGCTCAGCCGCGCTTCAAGAGCCGGCCCCCGCTTCCAGGCCAGAGCAGCACCAGCGGGCTGGCGACGAACACGGACGAATACGTGCCGAAAATGACGCCCCACAGCAGCGCAAGCGAGAAGTCGTGCAGTACTTCTCCTCCCGCCAGGGTCAATGGAATCAACACAAGCACGACCGTCAAACTTGTCACGATCGTGCGGCTCAGCACTTGATTGACCGCGTTGTTGATCGTCTCTTCTTCGGTCTCGCGGCGGCGCACTCTTAGATTTTCCCTGATCCGATCGAATACCACGACGGTGTCGGTCAGGGAATACCCCGCCAGCGTCAAGAGCGCCGTCACGATCAAAACCGTGATTTCCTTGTCCAAAATATAAAAGGCGCCAACCACGGCCAGGACATCGTGGAAGGTTGCCAGGGCCGCCGCGATGCCGAAGCGCAGCTCAAACCGCGCGGCGATATACATGATAATACCGGCAAACGAGATGAGGATGGCGATCAGCGCGTCCTCTTGTAGTTTCTTACCAATCGTCGGACCGATCTCGACTGTGGAATCGACCACGAATTTGTTATTCGGGAATTCCTTCGCAAAGATGCTCACAACTCGATCCGCTGTTTTTTCCTCGATCGTCGTCGACGCCTTCACACGAATAAGCAGCTTGTTGTCCTGCCCAAATTCCTGAAGTTCAGCGTTGCTAACTCCATTCGACTCAAGAGCCTTGCGCGCCTCATCGATGCGAACTACCTGATTGAATTTCAATTGCACTGCTGTTCCACCCGCGAAGTCGATGCCGAGATTGGCCGATCCCCGCGCGATCTGAACCAGAGCGATCAGCCCAAGCAATACCATAACGCCGGAAAAGGCAAAGGCGATCTTACGCTTGCCCATGAAGTCGATGTTGGTCTTCCCCAGAATCTCTAACATGCGTACTCCTCAATTTGCAGCTGACAAGTGGGCAAGTTGACGGGTCTCATGATCTAGCTCGCTTGCTTGTCATCCTGTCTCCTGTCCACTATCGCCTAAATACTCAACGTCTCCACCTTATGCCGTTGATTCGAGAGATCAAAAATCACTTTTGTGCCCACTAGTGCCGTGAAGAGATTAATCGTGATCCCCAAACAAAGCGTCACGGCAAACCCCTTGATCGGCCCGGTTCCGAACAGAAACAGCGCCACCCCGGTAATCAATGTCGTCACGTGCGAGTCGATGATGGTGAGTAGGGCTTTGTCATAACCGGCGTCGATCGCCGTTCGCACAGCCTTGCCGTTTCGCAGCTCTTCACGGATGCGCTCGAAGATCAGCACATTCGAGTCAACCCCCATACCGATGGTGAGCACGATGCCCGCAATACCTGGTAGCGTCAAGGTTGCGGTTAACGCCGACAGCGCACCCATGAGGCAGAGCAAGTTCAGGATCAGCGCAAAATCTGCAATCGCTCCTGACAGGCGGTAATACGCCACCATAAAGATCACGACCAGCACGCCCGCAAAGAGTGTCGCCCGAACACCCTTGTCGATCGAATCTTGCCCAAGCGACGGGCCGATGGTTAGGTCCTGTACGATCTTCAGTGGCGCCGGCAGCGCGCCGGCCCGCAACACGATGGCGAGATCGTTGGCCTCTTGAGTCGTAAAGGTTCCGGTAATCTGCGCGCGGCCTCCCGATATCCGCTCTTGAATCACCGGGGCCGAGTAGATGGTGTTGTCAAGGACGACCGCCATGCGTTTCTTGACGTTGTCGCCCGTGATCCGTTCAAACTCGTGTCCTCCCCTGGAGTCAAACGTAATGGACACATATGGATCGTTGAATTGGCCGATCGAGACCCTGGCGTCGCTCAGCACATCGCCGGTCAACATCACGCGCTTCTTGACGAGATACGGAATGCGGAATTCTCGGCCGGTATCTTTGTCGATCGCCCGCTCGAACAGGATCTGATCGCCTTCTGGCAGCATGTTCTCGAACTGCAGGAGAATTTCGGCCTCCTTGTCCTTGGGGATACGGGTCGGCAAATCCACCCGCATCTGGTTGTCTTCGTCCAGCATCTTGAACTCGAGGAGTGCCGTTTCTTTAATGAGGTCTTTCGCGCGCTTCGGCTCCTTGACCCCTGGCAGTTGCACCACGATTTGGTTCAATCCTTGCCGCTGTACCACCGGCTCCGCCACGCCGAACTGATCGATGCGGTTGCGGATCGTCTCCAGGGCTTGGTTGATGGCCGAGTCCTTGATGCGTTTGGAATCCGTGTCGCGGAGTTCCCAGACCAGGGATGTCGTGGATCCCGCCGATTCGCGTTCTGTGAACGTCGGATAGTCGTCGATCAGCTTCTGAATCTGCGCCTTCAAGTCCGCATTCTGAAATTGAAGTGTAATGACCTCTGGCCCAGTGCGCTTGACTGATTCAACCGGAATCTTTTTATCGACCAGCTGGTCTTGGAGCGCCGTGACGGTGCGCTCAACCGCGATTTCCACGGCGCGCACTTCCTCGACTTCCATGACCATATGGATGCCGCCCTGGAGATCCAATCCTAGCGTAATCCCCTTGTTGGGAAGCATGGCCTTCGCCCAACTTGGCAGCGCTTGATACGCCGGCTGGTATGACGGCAGGAAGCACACCATCGAGGCTACCACGACCAGCACTAACAACCACAATCGCCCGCGGACTTTCTTCATAACGTCTTCAACCCCTCTGTTCCACGCAGCCTATGCGTCCTTATCCTTTTCTTTGTCCTTATCCTCATCGTCTCCGCGGAGCCGAGCGATATTGTCCCGTTGTATTTTGATTTTGACATTGTCGGCGATCTGCAACGTAGCCGTGTCCTTTCCGAGATTCGTAACCGTTCCCCAAATGCCCGACGTGGTCACAATCTTGTCGCCCTTCTTTACCGCATCCACCAGCGCCTTTTGATCTTTTTGCCGCTTTTGTTGCGGGCGGATCACCAGAAAGTAAAAAATGATAAAAATCAAGGCAAATGGCACCAACGAGAGTAACCCGCCTGCTCCGGATCCTGCCGTTCCCCCACCCGTCCCCTCGGCCCACGCTATGGATTCCATTAGCATCGAACAATTCCCCCTCTTGAGTTAGAGATCATGCGCCGCCTCAGCTTCGTCCTCAGCGGAGACCATGGAGTTGGACGATTCCAGTGCACGCGCGTGATAAAACGCCTCTCGAAATTCCTCGAATGTGCCCTGCGCGATGGCGGCCCGAATCCGGCGCATGAGGTCCGAAAAATACCAGAGGTTGTGCACCGTATTCAGCCGCGACGCCAGCATGTCCTTGACCATGAACAGATGATGCAAATAGGCCCGCGAGTACCGCTGGCAGACCGGACACCCGCAGCCGAGATCGATCGCCCGTTCATCATGGGCATACTGCGCCTGTTTGATGACGACCCGCCTTGCTGCAGTAAACAACGACCCGGTCCGGCCATGCCGGGACGGGACGACGCAGTCGAACAAATCGATTCCGCGCGCCACACCCTCGACCAGATCCTCCGGATGCCCGACCCCCATGAGATAGCGCGGCTGGTTCTCCGGCAATTCCGGGACCGTCACATCAAGCATCGCATGCATGTTGGCTTTGCTCTCTCCCACCGACAAACCGCCAATCGCATAGCCATCACACCCCAGCGCCGTCACCTCCCTCGCCGACTGTACGCGCAAGTCCTGATCCAATCCACCTTGAACGATGCCGAACAGCGCCTGGTCTGTCCTCCGTCGGCTTGCTTGACACCGTGTTGCCCACAACGTAGTGCGCCGCACACTGTCCTGTACCGCCTTCCGGCTCGCCGGCAGTGCGACACATTCATCGAATGCCATGATGATGTCGGCTCCCAATGCTTCCTGAATCTCGACAGCGGTTTCCGGCGTAATGAAATGAGTCGAGCCGTCGAGGTGGGACTGAAACGTCACCCCTTCATCCGTCACCGTGCGCAGTTTGGCCAGGCTGAACACTTGAAAGCCGCCGCTGTCCGTGAGAATGGCCCCGGACCAGCCCGTGAATTTGTGGAGTCCTCCCAGTTCGGCCACAAGTTTATGCCCCGGACGGAGAGACAAATGGTAGGCGTTATTCAGCATCAAACGAAATCCCAGGCTCGATAACTCATCCGGCTCCAGTCCTTTGACCGGCCCCAAGGAACCGACCGGCATGAACGCCGGGGTCTCGATCACCGCACGGGCGGTCCAAAGCCGGCCGAGGCGGGCTCGGGTCTTGGCATCACGCTGACGAAGCTGGTACTCGATCATAATTCGTGTGCCTGCACCGCTACATCTGCTCGGGTGCCGAGATACCCAGTACGGCCAAGCCATTATGGATGACTTGCTGCACGCCCCTCATTAAAACCAGACGCGCGGCGGTCTTCTTCAATGTCAATTCTTCAGTCGGTCCCGCGTCACTCTGCTCCTGGCCGTCCACTGAAGGAAGAATCCGATGTTTGTTGTAAAACGTATGCAGCAGCGACGCCAATTGTTGCAAATAGTAGGTCACCCGGTGCGGCTCGAACGTGGCCGCGCTTGTCTGAAGGACTTCAGGAAATGCCGAGAGTTTTCTGATCAAACCAAGTTCGTCCGGATCGGTCAAGACCGAAAGGTCCGCGTCATTTGCCGAGGGGCGTGAGATTCCCCGTTCAGCGGCCACACGCCACAGACTGCATATTCTGGCGTGCGCATACTGCACATAATACACCGGATTGTCGGCAGAGCGCTGGGTGGCTAACTCCAAATCGAAATCAAGATGAGTCTGCGAATCGCGCATCAAAAAAAAGAACTTCGCGGCATCGGCTCCGACTTCGTCGATGACTTCCCGCATCGTAATGAACGATCCGGTCCGCTTCGACATCTTCACTTCGACGCCACCCCGCAGCAGCTTGACGAGTTGAACCAGCACCACATGCAGACGCTCTTTCGGGTGGCCATAGGCCTGCATAACGGCCTGCATGCGTGGAATATAGCCATGGTGGTCCGCGCCCCAGACGTCGATCAGCAGATCATAGTCGCGCCGGAGTTTGTCGCGATGGTATGCAATATCGGCCGCCAGGTACGTGTATTCGCCGTCCTGTTTCTTAACGACACGGTCTTTTTCATCACCGAACACCGATGACTGAAACCAGAGCGCGCCGTCCTGCTCCAGCAGCAGCCCACGGGATTTTAATTCATCGAGGACCTGTTCGACGGCCTGTGACTCATGGAGCGCCGCTTCGCTGAACCACGATTGAAATTCGATCCCAAAGGACAGGAGATCCTCGCGGATGAGGCCTAGCATTTCCTGATAGGCGAGCGTACGGCAGCGGTCCTCGAGATCAACCGGCGCCTGCCCCCCAGGCGCACTTCCCAACGTACCCTTGATGCGTTCAGCTACCGCGGTGATGTAGGCGCCATGATAGCCGTCTTCAGGAACAGCGGCAGACTGCCCACACAGCTCCAGATAGCGCGCATAGACTGACGCGCCGAAAAGCTTCATCTGCCGTCCCGCATCGTTGATGTAGTATTCGCCGGTGACGTCATAGCCTACCGTGCTCAGCAAGCGCACGATTGCCTGTCCGACCGCGGCGCCACGGCCATGCCCGACGTGCAGCGGACCGGTGGGATTGGCACTGACATATTCCACCTGCACCCGGCGGCCCTTCCCAAGATCGGCTGTGCCATAGGCTGCAGCCTGGGATTCGATTTCTTTCAGAACCTCTTGCCACAGAGCCGGCTTGATGGTGAGGTTGACAAATCCAGGTCTCACGATCTCCACTCGTTCGAAAAGCTGTTCTTTCCGTGGAAGGTTTTCAACGATGATTTGTGCGATGTCGTACGGCGGTCGTTGCTCCGATGAGGCTAATGACATGGCTACCGTCGAGGCGAGATCACCCCATTCAGGACGCTTGGGCGCATCGAGCGTGAGTGTCGGCCAGGCCTCCGTTTTCAGTTGCCCCTTCTGCTTGGCTTCATTGAGCGCTCCAAGCAGAGCCGTAGCTACCATCTCTTGAACGATACCCTGAAACACAACCGATCTCCTAAGTGCTTAGCATTGAAAGAAAAATTTAACTGGTGACTGTAGCACACGGGGATTGCTGAAACAAGGCATAATCTGAGTGATTTCGAGGGGTTGTGCTCTTCACGCCATTGCCGATGATGGACCGGACCGCTTCGAGAATATCCCCACCAGACATGGCAAGGCAGGGTTTGTTTTCACAATGGCAGACCTCTTCCCATGAATGACACCCGCAGGGAGTTCCTCGTAAGACTACTGTGTGAGCGCCGCGCGGGGCCCACTGATTCGAATCCGTTGGACCGAACAGCGCGAGCGTCGGCACACCCAGGAGCGCCGCCAGGTGAGTCATGCCGGAATCATGGCCGATATACACACGCGCCTGAGCCATGACACCAGCAACGATGGGCAGATCATGCCCTCGCAAGACGGTCGGAGCCATCGGCAATCGCTGCCGTAACTGTACCATTACGGCCTCATCAGCCGGACCCTCAAGGACAAGAGCCCCTAGGCCTTCTTGATTGAGTGCCACCATGACGCTGGCAAGTACCTCGGGATGTGTACACTTGTGGCGGCTTCCACTCCCTGGATGGATCATCACGAACGGACGATCAGGTGAGAGTCCCATGTGAAGGAGACACGCCCGGCCTTGTGCTACTACGGAAGTGGAGAGTTGAAGTGGCTCATCCGCAGACCGTTCAACCGCTGCAGTGCCGAGTGATTCCAGAAATCGATCGCTTTGATGCCGGGATCCCAATTGCGGGCTAAACGGTGACTGAATCCGAATCTCACCCACGCCGAAATGTTCCAAGGTCGCCGCGAGGCCCCGATCTTCATCCTTCAACCATGCCACCGCAAGATCGCACGGTTTGAGCCAGTCCCTCAGCTCGGCTGAATCAGGGATTGAGCTAGACCATAAGCTGGCACAGATGGCTCCTTGCAGAGGTACCGACGCCTGTATCAGCCGGCATTCGAGCAAGAGTTGCCCCACCGGCTCATTCGAAATGAGCAGGAGACGATGATCCGGAAACTGCTTCTTGAGCCACCGAAGAGCTGGAACTGCGAGGAGGACGTCCCCTAACGCCCCCGGATGGATGACAAGAATAGATGGCGCCATACGCTAGCCGGAAGGATGAGACTTCGTCAGCTGGTCGTGCAACGACCGGACGATTTCCAGATCAGCGGGTGTATTCACATTGAGAAACGAATGCCCATTCGGATCGATCTCGCGCAGTTCCTCAAACTCAACCAATCTCACCTTGATCGAAGAGTGGCTGAGACAATCCTGAACCTTTAATCTGCCAGATTGGATCATCTCCTCAAAAACCGGCAAGTATTGCCGGCTATATACCGCATGAGTCGGCTGCACACCCTGACTGAGACGGACAATGACCGCATCGGCTTGGTTTTTCAGAGAAACTAGATAACAAATCACATCGGAATTCAGATACGGCATATCACAGGCAACCACAAAGATATGCGCAGTCTCCGATTCTTTGAGGGCAGTGTAAATTCCTCCCAATGTTCCACAATTGGGGACATGATCGCGCGACACCGGAACATCTGCCGACAGTGCCGGGCTGTCCTGCGCGATGACGATGCGTACCTCCTGAAATATCGACCGAAGTATGGCCAGGCTTCGCGCATAGAGTGGTTGTCCTCCTACCAGCAGGAACCGTTTGTCCTCTCCCATTCTGCGACTCTTACCACCGGCGAGTAAAATTCCTGTCACATCGCTGATCATGGCTTCATCATGGGTTAGGCTGACCAAAAAAAGAGGGGGTGGGTCATCCCCACCCCCTCACTCGATTCTTTCCATCAGCAGGCCTGACGAACGCTAGAGGGTCTTGCCCTTCTTCCTGTTCGCGCGGCGTGTGAGGACCCATCCTTCCAACAGGACCACACCAAAGGCGATAACTACTGGATAGATGTACGTTTCTTGTGGAACCGGGGGATTCATGAACGTGTAATAGAACGCGGATACGGCCATCTTGCGACCTGCATCCCCGTTGTGTCCATCCCACGCAAAAAAGACGGTTGGGATATATTGGCCGACCTCAAAGAAGGTATCTTCATCGTAGTCCTGATCCTTCTTGTTCCCCAGCGGACGCTCGATCATGACGTACCACCGGCCGTTCTTCCACTCGCCCTTCAGAACTTTGAGCGTCTCTTCGTAGTTGTCTCGCTGCTCAAAGTCCTTGTCCCAACCGGTGCCTTTAAAGGCGCGGAGGGAGCCATCAGCTTCCCATTTCACAATATCGACCGGGAACTGCTCATTAGTGCCGAACAAGTACCGCGGTTTGATCGGGGCAGGCAGCTCTTTCCACTTTACTGGTGTTTCAATCGCAATTGCGTCGTTATACACAGCGTAATTGTTCTGGCTCGCCGCAATCGATCCTTCTTCCCCGGTTTTCGGTTCTTGTTCCTTGATATCAATGTTGACTTGAGTCGGCCCCCAAGGAAGCTTCCCTTCAGCAACACTCTTCGTCCGGTCATCCCACTCCAACAAATAGACAATGGACTTGTCGTTGTAGAGGGATCGGACCCAAATATCATCGATGCGATTGACGAAATTTCTCGGCTTATGCGTAATTTGTCCACCCATGGCCACGTAACGACGTGGCGCCTTCTGCCAGACCTCGGCATCTATATCAGACGGAATTTCACCCTCGACCATATCGGATGGAATCACGAAGTTGATTTTCGGCTTGTCTGTCAGTGGATCGATTGGGAGCGGCTGTCCCAGAGCATTTCGTTCGCACAGGGAGTTCACGAAATTCGCAATGTCCCATCGTTCGTCCACAGACGTATTGTCCGCAAACGACGGCATCGGTGTGCCATTGACGCCGGTGGAGAAGGTCCGGAAAATGTTGCTGACGTTGTAGGGATCCTGCCTGCTTCCTCTAAAATTCCAACACTTATGCCAGTTGGCCGGCTGAATCGAAAACCCCCAGTCATCCTTCAGATTAAAGGCGTTCCCATCGCCCCGGCCTTCCATGCCATGGCATTCCACGCATTTCTTTTCAACGATCAACTCGGAGCCCCGCTTCCTGCTTTCTTCGGTTGCCGGCTTCGGCTTCAACTCCGCCAAGTTTAAGATAGTCTGAGTTTCTGATTGTTTGTCGGTGAATTTGCGGTCCTTCACGAGTTGGGTCGTCACGAAGGACAGGACTTGGAGCCGTTGCTCTTCTGATAGAATACCTTCCCATGGCGGCATGGCCGATCCAGGCAACCCATGCGTGACAGTCTCAAAAAGATCATTTTGTCCGGCTACAGGCTTCTTTGCGTCGAAGAGAGGAAGCTCTCCGCTGGCTGTGTGCCGGATCTTGAAGGTACCTTGGTTGAAGTTCCGAGGCCGTGGCCACAATCGATCGGCACCCGGTCCATCTCCTGCCCCATCGACGCCGTGGCACCAAACGCACTTGGTAAAGTAGACGCGCTTCCCGGCTTCGATCATTTCCGCGGAAGGTTCTGGTGCCAGATCTCCCTTTTTGAAACCTTCGGGAAGACCACCTTGCGCAAATACCACGGAGGCAAAACCGCTGGTCGTGAGAAGGACTGCGAAGGCAGTGGCAACAACCACACCGGCCTTCGGAGATATGCTGTTCATCATATTCACCCTCATCTCATCCATCAAAGTGTGCGAAAATTCCTTGTACGGCTTAGTCCCACGTACGGGGATAGTAGCCCGTGTGCCAATACTCAAACAAAATCACTTTCCAGATTTCATCGACTGTCAAATGCTGCTCCCACGGCGGCATCACAGACGCCCAGGGGAACCCTTCGTTCGGCAATCCGATACCACCTTTCGCAACGCGCCAGAAGATGAACGTTTCCTGGAGCTGCGCAATCGTGCCTGGGTCGGTGAAGTTCGCAGGAATCGGATTGAATGCGAAAGCATGCAACCCCCGTCCATTGAGATTGTCCCCATGGCAGAAGTGGCAATTCTGGAAGAAAATCTCTCCGCCCTCTCTTACGTACTTCAAATAGCCTTGGTTTTTCTCGTCCCAAGGATTAGCGTTGGGTTTCATCAACCGGCCCATGCCCTGCTCCACGATATTGGCGTTGCTATACTCCTGATCGTACTTCCCTTCTGGGTTGACACGATAGGGACTTTGCGATGTTTGCAATACATACGTTTTGCCATGAACCTTTGTACTGGCCGGAGGGGCAGGATGAACGGTCCGAAGCTCGATCGGCTCTTCTGATTTGGGCATCATTGCATTGAAGGAGAACCCCCCGATCAGGATGGGGAGGAGCACCAGATACATGTACCGCAACAATCGGTTCATCCCGGTTTGTGCGTCAAGGACATTCATAATAGGCTGCTTGAACTTTTTCCAGTCCTCTTCGTTAGCCGACACCCACATGAAGACCGTCACCAATGCAACTGTCCCGTACATCGCACGTACACTGAAAGGGATCGGCGGATACACGCGGTACTTCAGATACATCATCAAGAAGATCCAGAAACCGATTCCTTGCCAAAACCGCGGAATGCCCAGCCCCATAGCATTGAGCATATAACTCAATCCTGTGAAGCCGAGGACATAACACCCCACCTCGAAGAGCATTTGCATCGGCATATAGCCTTCAATTAACCGCACCGTGTTTGAAGGAACGACGTCAAAGATCATTCCTCCCAGCAGGAGGAGCCCCAGTGCTCCAACGAGAGCCCCAAGTGACATTAATATTTTCATCGCAAACTCCTTACTCTCCACAAAAATTCGACAGCCATAAAGAATGGCTATTTAAGATATTTTTGGTGGCGGCGCGCCAGCCTTCACCTGTGAGAGATAATCGACGATCTTCTTCAGCGCCCCGGCGCTGAGTTTCTGACCGAACACCTTCGGCATGGTGTTATCCGGAAACGGCTTCACCACATAGGCGCTCGGCTCAACGATCGACTCCATAATGTACTCTGCCGGCGATTTTGCCGTACCTTTGTAGGTTGGGTCCTTAATGCGCAGAGCGGCAGTCGTTCCCTCTTCAAGCTTCGGGCCGATCGTACCCATCGCTCCTGGGATACCCGGGATCGTATGACAGGATACACATTGCGCCTTGGCAAAAATCTGATCGACCGGCTCCGTACCGTCGGCCATCAATGCACTGGGTGGCCCAGCCTTTTCCTCTTGCTGCTTGGGACGATCGGCTTCCGGAATGAACTTCTCATATGATTTAACGATCTCTTCAAATGACGGCGGTTCAACACCTTCACGGAGATATATCCATGTATCGACAGCTGCAAGCTCCGGCAGACTCAAAGAGATCGGTGGTTTATGGATGGCCGGCATTGGACTTTCCTTGTCATTGGTGCCCTTGACACCATATCCACTCACCACATAGCAACTCGGGCAGGAATGTGACTCTGCAATGTATTCTTGAATGTTCTCTGCAGTGCCGGAACCAGGAAAGGCTTCCTTGACGGAGTAGTCACGTTTTGCAGGGTTACCCTTGGAATACTTGGGATCCTCTAGCCGTTCCTTGCGGTTCGGGAGACCCAACAAGTTTGGGGCACGTTCACCGAGCATACCGGCATGGAATGCATGGCAAAGCGGACATTGGCCTTTGCCAATCGCTCCTTGCTCTTGATTTTTTCCAACCCCTCCGAAAATGATCTTCTCGCCCTCGTCAGCCAGCTGTTGCGACGTCATGGAATCCCAGGTCTTCTTCTCTTCGACCGGTGGAAATCCGCCTTCGACCTGCGGCAGCCAGTTGCCGTATCCGGAGAGAAACGCGGCAATGAAAAACATCATGCCGCCGATCCTCAATAAGGCGCTCAGATTGGTGAAATAGAGCGCCATGATAAAGGTGGTGGCCGTGATCATGACGAGAGAAACCGGCAACAGCCGACTTTCCCCATAGAAATTCGTCTTATAGTTAGCGATTGCGACGAACAAGAGGAACGTTGCGACGATTCCAATGAACGTCTTAAACACCGCTCGCTTTTTTGCCACAGGATCGTGAATCGACATCTGGAAATACACGAGCAGGCCAACCAGGATGACTATCGCCATCCATGCCATCGAGAGGGCTTCAGAAATCAGATTACCCAAGGTGCAACCTCCTGAGCTACGGGGTGAGAGGACCGGGCCATGCCCTTGTCCCACCCTATGCAATCGCTCAACGCGTAATGTCGATTAATGGCTTCCGACGGGTTGCGGGACACTCCCCGGCACGGCCACCTTTACCTCAGCGGGTGCCTTCTTGGCCGTCAAACTGCCGAGCCAGAAGACAAATAAAATACTGATCCAGAAAAACAGGACGTTGGCCGATATCATATTGGCCGCGAATCCCACGGTATGCGTATAAGCCCATGGCGAATTATCGCGCATGATTTCATTGACATGCCAGAACAGACGGACTGACGAGCGAATGTAGCCCATCAATCCCATCATCCAGGTAAACGCTGTTGCGAGCATGATCAGCGCATATTGCGAACGAGCCGATATCTTGCCCCACTCGATCGGCCCCATCTGCTTCGCCCCCTTCATCATCATGCTGTTCAACGCAAACATAAAGAAGAGACAAGAGAGCGTGGTCGTCACCTGTGGAACGGACAACCCGACGCGCACGTTCGCCGGAATATAATAGCCATAGACGGCGAGCCCGATGATATTGAAATACGCGCACGTGAAGAATACACCCATAAAGATATTGCCGAACTTTGCCCATGACACAGTTGAAACCTTATTGCCTCGCATGTACCAGACGAAGCTCAGCACCGTGGTGGTAATAATGACGTTGATGCCTCCATTTTTGGCAGACATAACTCCATAATTTCCAAGCACGGGATGTTGCTGTCCTCCCATCGCCTTCAATTCTGCCGGTGTCATGACCATTGTGTGGGGCGTAATGAAGACCATGTACCCGCACGCAAGCAAGAAGACCAAATATTTGATGTATCGCTGGTATTTCTCAGCGCCTCGCATCCGGCCCATTGCCTGCCAGAGATAATAGTTGGTACTCAAGAACAGGATACCGATCATGGTCGCCTGAATGATAAACAACCAGGCAAGCAACCCTCCCATGAGCGTGATGCCCATTTGCTGGCGATAGGCATAGACCTCGCGCATCAGCCAATACCCGGCAAACGGCAGTGGGATCAGGAATGCTACACCAAGCGCCATGGCGATATAGCCCATCCAGTCATAGTGCGCACGATCCTCGTCCGTCTTCGCCGCCAGGAATTTGTACGCGGCATAGGCCGCCACGACACCGCCACCGAAGGCCATGTTGCCTAAAATCCGATGGAGGTTCAGCGGATTCCACAATGCGGTATGAATCACGTGCCAGATGTTGCCGAGATACCGCCCCTGCTCATCGACCCCGGCCGGCGACATCATGAAACCAATCCAGGAATTGGCCAGGAACATGAGCAACGTACCGATGATGTTCAAAACGACGGACATGCTCAAGTGAATCCACTTCAAGAACCCTTCCTTCATCTTGTCCCAACCATAATAGTAAATGTAGAGGGTTCCGCTTTCCGCAACGAACATCAACGCATAGATGTGCATGACCGGACGGAAGACGCTGGACAGGTAGGAAAAGAATGCTGGGTACAGCGTCAGGAATGTGAAGATCAAAATGCCGCCCAACACGGCCGTCAGGGAGTAGGCTGTCAAACTGATCTTGATAAAATCGTACGCCAGCTGATCATACCGCTTTGCAAGAGCCTTGTCTTTAGTCACGACCCCCATGAACTCAATGATCATGCAGAAGATCGGCACGGCCAACACGAAGCTGCCGTAATAAAGATGCTGCTGGTTGGCAAACCAGAGCAAGACACGGCTTTCAAAGTTATACCGCGGATAATCCTTGGGACCATCCGTCGTCTTCGGAGCAGGAGCACCCACCACAACACCTTCCGTCTTGTAGTAGACGTCGCGCCCCTTCTCAACCGTAGCCCCTTCTTTCTTTGCACCGCCGGCTGTTGCTTCTTCGCCAAGAGCCAGCGACGGCAACGCCACAACGATCGGAAGCAGAAGGAGGCCAACCATCGCGCACAGCGCCATGATTGAGAACAGGCGCTTACCGATTACGCGGCCCATGAGATACCTCCTTGATTCATTCACTGTCGTTCTAAAAATTCTCGCAGCCTGCCGCTCAGCACCCCGATCCGCCCTGGTTTATTGGCGAAACAGATACCAGAAGTCCAGGCCCTGCATATCCATCATGAAATGATCGACCGCCAAAAAATATCCCACCGAAATAATGAGTGACACGATGACGGCGACGATCGGATTATTCAGAACAGCCATTGTTCTCTTCTCCTCAGTTGTTCCCTATCGTGACTCAAAGGCTGAGCACACGATAGGCCATCCATCAGCAGGGACACTGTATGCCGGCAAACCAATAGAAAAACCACAAGCCTGCTGCACAGGTAATGTAGAAAATCATCTTGCCGATTTTAACCTTGATCTCACTATCTGGAGGTGACGCCGACGCCATCTGTAACTCCTTATTTCAATTCGAGATGAAAGGGTGTTTACGCCTTGTGTTTCTTGACATCCAGGAGGCCTGAATGTTATTCACTCTTGCGCAAGGCGCAGCAGTGAGCCATTTATTTTATCTTAATTAGAAGAAAAAATCATGTCGCAAAAATCAAAAGTATTTGACATTATAGTTTTGGCTGGTATGGTTGTCAATCTGATTTTGGCCGTGTTTTTAATCCTCTACTATTTCGACTTTCTCTAATCCTCACAGATTCTTATCCCACTTCTCCTCGCTTGATTTTGTCGAACTCGCGCAGCGAAACCCGATCGTTTCATCTCGAAAATCCGGCATCATCTTGCTTCGACTCGTAATTCGAACGTCCGCGCCAGTCGTCGTATAGCTCCCTCCGCGGAGCACCCGATAGGTCCCATACTCTGGACTCAGCGGATTCTGATTCGGCGAGCTCTTATAATACGTTTCGTCGTACCAATCCGCAACCCACTCCATGACATTGCCCGCCCCATCCATCACTCCATACGGACTCTTATCGACCTGAAAGGTTCCAACACGCGCCGAAACCTCATATCCGTCCTTCACGCGAGCCCAATTCGCCCCATCGGGCTGCTCTGTGTTTCCCCATGGCCACAGCCTTCCATCTGTACCACGCATGGCTTTTTCCCATTCCGCTTCGGCAGGAAGCCGCTTGCCTCTCCATCGGCAATACTCCTCGGCATCATTCCAGGATACATAGACAATCGGTTGGTTCACGCCACGCACTTTGGCCCCGCTCTTCGCATAGCGGGATGGGAGTCCGGGTTTTCGATGGCCTGTGGCTGCGACAAATTGTTGGTACTGATGATTGGTCACTTCGAAGCGATCGATCAAAAACTCATCCAAGTGAATCGTCCGTGTTGGTCGTTCATCGAAACCTCCATTTTCGGTGCCACGAACAAACGGCCCTGCGGCAATCGTCACCATCTCACTCAGAAGAGGTTCCTCGCCAGAGACACTCTCTTCTCCCAACTCAACTTCGGTGGTCGATCCGGACACCGGCTTTTCATACGGGGTCACCGTCGTCCCGCGCAAAATAGCAATGATCGGCATGGCCGCGCACGCCAGCACCACAAACAGGAAGACTAATTTGAATTTGGATTCGAGCATACCGCCTTAGGGAGCAGCGGGCTGGCCTTCCTGCTCCACATCCGCCGCACAGCGAATCCCGATGGTGATATCCGTTCGCCAGTGCTTCGCGGCAAATCGTTTGGAAATCCTGGCGTTATGTTCCGTTTCCCGCCACGACCCGCCGCGCACGACCTTCAGATCGGCATTCTCAGGCCCCTTGGGATCTCGATACGGTGATTTCTTATAGTACCCCTCGTCGTATGAGTCAGCCACCCACTCGGCCACATTGCCGGTCATGTCGTAAAGCCCGTATGGACTCCGTCCTGCCTCAAACAAACCGGAAGGCGCGAGATACTTGTATCCGTCTTCGCTGCCGGCCACATTGGCGACATTGACGGCAAATTTATCTCCCCACGGATACCGTCTCTTTCCCTCGCCCCGTCCAGCCTTTTCCCATTCCGCTTCAGCCGGCAGACGTTTGCCGGCCCATTTACAATAGGCCATCGCATCGTCCCACGAGACGCTCATCGCTGCGAAGTCTGGCTGAAGTAGCTTCGACTGGTCGTCCTCGAAGACCTCGATCCTCGGCATGGCACGCTTCGTCATCTTGGCAAACCGCATGTATTCTGCCTGCGTGACTTCTTTTCGGTCCAGGAAAAATCCCTTCAAGAACACTTGATGCTCAGGCGCTTCGTCCGGGTCGCCGTCATTGCTGCCCATAGTGAACGGCCCTTCGGGGATCTGGACCATTTCACGGCCTTCATCACCCATCCTCGTCTTGTACATCGAGTAGTCTTCACCCGCCACGGTGCTGACCACCTCCTTGGCTTCGGACTTGATGGACATGGCCAATTGCTTCATTTGATTGGCCTTGTACGATTCATAGACCAGCAATCCGACCATCAGCAAGAATGACCCAAACACAAACGCGATCGACCCGTACAGTATGCCCTTGTTTTCCACGCTGTATCCTTCTCCTACTTATGGTTGAGGCGCTACGGGGGCGACTGGCTCGTTCTCGGCCTTCCGGGCGGCGCGGGCATCCAATAACATTGAAATGTGCACGCCGAGGAATCCACCCATGGCGGCTCCAGCCCCGGCCCCGACCCATATACGATCGAGGCCCGCCAACAGCCACGCCAAGGCACCGCCCAACACTGTGCCGATCATGATGCTGATGAGAAATCGGCGTCCGCCTAAAAACCCGATACCCCCACCAAGTACCAATCCCACACCGACCGTCACGGGCAACAGCCCATTGTCCATGACGATCCCAATCAGCGTTCCCACCGTGCCCATGACCGCCATCCCCAGGACAATATCCAACCCTTTCCACAGGGACGTCGATTGGACTTGTTCAACTGCCATGGACCTACCTCGCTTCTACTTCGCCGGCAACGCGATCATGGGGCCCAAATCAATCTCGACTCCGGAGCTCGCCGCAATGGAGATCCCCCAGGCTTTGGGGGCAGGCTCGTGACGATGGATCTTCTTGAAATCCTCGTACACGTTCACCCGCTCTTCAAACCATTGGCCCAGCGCGGTGGTCCCGCTTTGAACGACGAGCTCAGTCCCACTAAACATACCCCCTTCGGTCAGCGTGCCCTCCGGCTTCGTCGCGCTCCAGACATATTTCGTAAAAACGGGAATGAAGAGGAGATCAGTGTCGAGCGACGCATAAATCGCCGCCAGCGGTTCGGTGCCCGTCGGCGCCTTCACCAAGCGCCAGCGCCACGTCAGCACGGGATAGGCTTTGGGATCCCAGTCGATTTTTGTCTTCTTGATCCGCTGTCCTGCATCCTTGGCCGACAAGAAATTCACCCCGTTTTCCGACTGTACCTTGTACGCCTCGCGGCCTTTCGACTGGCTCCGTTGATTTTCATGGCCCCACGCCGACGGAAACCCATCAGCCTCCTTCGCCTTAAAATCTTCCAAGACAAGCGTCTGCCCCAGCGCCGATCCAAGATCAGACCACGTGCCGAAGTACGACAGGCCACCGACAACCATCAGAGCACGAATCAGCACACTCAATCTCATAGCTATCTCCAACATTCTTCCTAGGTTTCTTGCGAAGGAACCGGCGCAAACAATGGCGCCCCTTTCTCACCGAACTCCTCGCCCATCACCGATACAGGCTGCTGTCCACGCTGGCACATCCAGAACAAGACCAAAACCGCCCCCCAAAACACCACCATATTGAGTGTCACGATTTTCGCGGCAACCGCCAGGTCCGGCGTAAAAGCCCAGGGCGACACATCGGCCATCAGTTCGCTCACATGCCACGACAACCGCCCGGATGACCGGATAAACCCCATCAATCCCATCACCCAACTGAACGCCGCCGCCATACCGAACAAGGCCACCATGCCGCGAAAGGGAATCTTGCCCCAATGGATTCCTCCATGGACAATCGCGCCCTTCAGCATGAAGTGATTGACCAGCAAGCTGCCCACGATCACTGTCAAGGTCGTGAATGCCTGCGGAGTAGACAGCCCCACGCGAATCTTCGCCGGCAGGTAGAATCCATACACCGATAATCCAATCACATTGATCATGCCGACGGCAAAGAGCACGGCGATCATGATATTGCCCGCCTTCGCCCATGAGACGGTCATCGTCCGATTGGCTCGCCGATAGTACAGGTAACTGAGCGCGGTCAAGAGCAGGATGACGTTGATCGCCCCATTCTTGGACGACATGACCCCGTAGTTTCCGACGACTGGATGCTGCGCGCCGCCCATGGCCTTTGACTCTCCCCCGGACACCAGCAACGTATGGGGTGTCAGCCAAATAAACAGGGCCAGCATCATTCCGCCGAGCACGAATTGATAGTAGGGCTGATACCGTTCCGCGCCCTTCAGCCGTGCCATGCTTTGCCAGAGATAGTAATTGATCCCAAGGAACAGCACACCGATCAGCATTGCCTGAACGACGAACAGCCAGGTTAACAACCCACCCATCATCGTCACGCCCATGCTTTGGCGAAAGACGAAGACCGACCGCATCAGCCAATAGCCGGCGATCGGCATGGGAAGGAGCGCGCACACCATCACAAAAAGGAAGACATTGCCCACCCAATCGAAATAGGCCCGCTCCTCGCCGGTCTTGGCAATGAAAAACCGATAACAGGCATAGGCCAGCACCACCGCACCACCCGACATGATATCCGCCAAAAACCGATGGACATTGAGTGGATTCCAGAGCACGGAATGCAGGAGATGCCAGGCATTGCCCAAATACCGTCCCTGCGCATCCACGCCGGCCGGCGCCATCATAAACGCGGACCAGGCATTCACCAGCAACAACAGCGCGGTCCCCACGATATTCGTCATAATGCCGATCGACGCGTGGACCCACTTCCGTCCCTGTTCGGCCATCCGGTTCCAGCTGTAGTAATAGATAAGCAATAAGAGTGACTCTCCGACGAATACGGCGGCATAGGCCGGCATGAATGATTTGAACGTGCCCCCCATATAGTTCATGAAACTGGGGTAGAGCATGATGAACATGGCCAGCATCGCGCTGCCGATGAGTGCCGTGACTGATAACGCCAGCAGCGCGACCTTCGCGAGATCCCTGGCCAGTCCATCATAGCGAAGCGCCAGGGCCGGTTTCTTGGTCATGAGCCCGAGGAACTCCAGCAAGGCGCAGAAGAGCGGCAGCGCGAGCACAAACCCACCGAAGTACGTATGTTGCTGTGTCACAAACCACACCAGCATCCGGCTGTCGAACGAGCCGATTCGCGGATAAACCATTTCACTCGGCGCTGGGGCCGACGGCCCTTGCGGGGTGCCGGGTGTCTTGAAATAGAAATCTTCTGTCTCCTCGGCAAACGAGGGAACGTTTAAGGTCGGACTCAGCAGGCCGATCAACGCCGTGAGCAGGGCGACCAGTACAAGGCAGAACCGCGGCTGATTCGAACGAAGCTTGATCATCCCGCTAAACCTTTGATCCACGCGCAGCCGCAATGGCCGCTCCCATACTGGAAGATTTACCAAGAATACCCATCACAAATGGGCACCGCAGCATCCCTTCCGTCAACTGTGGAGCTTGCGCATTCTCAACCTGACGGCGATGGCCCAAGTAATAGCCGTAGAGCCCCATCATGGCTGTCACGACCGCGCCTCCCACCACTGCCCCGCCTGATGAAATGCCCGGCTGTCTTAGCATGAACAAGAGCCCACCCAGGGCCACGAGATAGTAGGTCGAGGCAAACGCCATCCCCGGCCACCACCAATATTTCAACAGCTCTCCCGGCGCGGTTCGCCGGAGCGTATCAACCCACGGAGTGGACGGGTGCGACCCACTCAAATAGGCACAGAGGGCAATTCCTCCACCCAATAGGGTAACCGCAGCCACTTGAATCAGCGCCTCGATCTGCTGATTTCCTGCAGTTAATCCTAGTGAGGCCGCCACACCACCCACCACCAACCCCGCAGTGATCCATGAACCGGCTTGGGCCATATGCTCTCGCAGCATGGTCCAGAGGGGCACCCCATTGGGAAATGTCGGAATCGGCCGGCCTATCAACGCCACATTCCGCACATGACCGATCTCAAAAGCATCGCGCGCGACCGACGTACAAGAAATGATGATCGCCATCATGGCCGGGCCGTCGGGATGCTGGAGATAATCGTAGCCCACCAGCCACAACAGGGCCAAGACTAGCAGCGAGAGTTGCAGACCGTAGACCGCTCCAATCCAGCCGGCCAGCCAGCTAAGCAACCAGGTTCCGTCTTCACGCACGATCGTCGCCCATGAAGCGGATCGTCCGACACGATATGCCAACAAAGCCGTGACCACCGCCATCAGACTGCTCACCGAGAGCAACACTAATGGATCGGCCAGCGGCATCACCTGCTTGACCAATCGATAGATACCGAACGCCACCAGCCCGGGCACGAACATGACAATCCGCTTCCGCTTGCGGACCATATCCTCCGTGACCGCGAGACTCAAGCTGGGGAGCACTCTCAGTGCCATCCGATGCAACATTAGTAACTCGTCGCTCGTGAAGCGCCGTTCGTGAAGCGAATCATGGAACAGCTCCACTTCTTGCAATCAATTCGCATCATTTTGGACGCTTCACGTTGCTCATGCCAAAGTATTTGGTTTTGATCTCTTCCATCAGCGCCACCGTGACGCGAGCAGTGCCGCGATCAGCCGCTGTCCGCTCGAGTTCAATCCGAGCCATGGCACGCACCGAGGCCGGCACCCGATCTAACCGCTGTTCCGCTTCGGGCTCCCACTCGATCCGCTCTCCGGTGCACGAGCGAAAGAGCGTCTCGTACGTGATCACCCGTTCGCCAAGTGTCCTCGCCTGCCCCTCCACTTCATCCCGATAGAACGGGGCCACATACGGCGGCATCCGTTCCAACCGATGCAACGCATCGTCGGTCCATATCAGCCGATCGACCAATCCGCTTGTCTGTCCCGCCGGAAGATCGGCACCGACTTTCAGCCCGCAGCTCCGGCATTCCGACCGAATGAACCATTGCGCGGTCCCATTCTCATAAGCCCGCTCTTCGATCCCCTCCGTATGCATCCAGTGCCCACAGCTGCAGATCAACATAAAAAGACACCGTGAGGCGTGAAACGGGAAGCGTGAAGCGTTTCGGAACCGACTGTGATCATGTCATCCAATTTTCCCTGGATACAGGATGTACAACATCGTATAGGTGAAGCTCCCCGTAACGAACAGCACGCAATAGATCATCATCGTAAATCGGCCGAGTGCGCGATGGCGTTGCCCGCCGTTCGGCCAGATCCGTTGGATCGCCATTTCGACGGCGAAGACAATGGCCACCAGAATCAAGAACGCCAGATACACTTCCAGTTTCCGCATGGAAAATCCGGCGGCCGCGACGCGCGAATAGAAGAGGCCGAGCACCACCACCGAGATCCCGCCGAAAATCAGCCCCACCTTCTTCCAGGTGGTTTGGAGCAGGGACTCTCTGAGTGACCGAATGCCGTCCACAAACTGCTGGGAACGGAATCCCAGTACCATCATATACACCGCCATGATCAGTCCGATGATGACCAGGATGATGTGAAGCGTCAGCACGGGGATGAACACGTAATCGTACAGATCTTGTGAACCACCAAATCCTTCCTTGCCTTCGAACGCCAGGACACCGAGTTGCCGGAACAAGTAATAGGCGATAAAGAAACTCAGCATGGAGATCATTCCACCCAGCATCAGCCAATGGTGGGCGTCGGCTTTCCGCTTGCGAGCCTGAAGCCAGCCGATGACGAACAGGGCGGTAAACAGGGCCGCCATAAATTGGCTCAAGTCCGCCCCTACCGTCGCATACGTTCCGAAAAATCCTGGTTGCCGTAACCAGTCCATCGCTCTATCTTTCGTCGCTGCGATTTCACGCCTCAGAACAATGCTGAATGGCGAAGGTTGAATTTTGAGTTTTCGGCCAATTCAAAATTCAACCTTCGCCATTCAACATTGCCTTTACAGCTTCACCCCTTGCACCACCGCCGTCTTCTCCAATTCCGTCACCGCCGTAAACCCGGCCTTAGACATCCACTGCATCGCCTCAGCTGTTTTGTAACAGCCCCCTTGCTGAGTATTGACCAGGATGTGCACAGCGAAGGCAGTCGTCCAAGCCGGTCCCGTCCCAGCTTCATCCAGGAACCGATCCTTGATGATGAGCCGCCCCCCCGAAGCCAGGTGCGCGAACACCTTGCCGACCAAAGCCTCATTCGACTCGAAGGTCTGGTAGTGCAAGATATCGGACATGAGCGCGACATCGTACGGCCCGCCGAGTCCGTCCTTGTTGAAGTTGCCCGCCCGCAGCGCGATTCTTGACTCCAAGCCCGCCTCTTTGACGGTCTTTTCTGTCAGTCTCAGCGTCGCCGAAAGATCAAATACCGTTGCGGTCAACTCAGGATAGATGTGGCAAAACGCAATCGCATTCGTGCCGGCCCCTCCACCCAAATCCAGCAGCCGAACTTGCCCATTCAATTGAAGCCGTTTCGCGAATTCGGGGCCACTCTGCTTGCCGATTCGATCCAACACCGCCAACACATTGCCGCCTAATTCAGGATCAGTCTCGAAAACATGGCGATCGACCGATCGTGCCCCTGTGCGAATAGTTTCTTCCAACCGGCCCCAGTTGTTCCATTCAGCATCGTGCAACAAGAGTAAGTGTCCAATATAGTGAGGCGAGTTCCGAACCAGATGTTTCTCCGCAATGGAAGAATTTCCGTACCGATCCCCTTCGTGAGTCAGAAGTTTCATAGCCACAAGCGCGTTGAGTAAGAGGCTGAGTGTCGGTTCGTGGGCGCCGATCCGTCCAGCGATCTCACCGGCCGTTTTCAGCCTGCCATCCAGCGCGGTAAAGACGTCCAGCTTGACTCCGGTCAAGAGGATCTTGGTTTCCCAGTAGTAGCCCAGCTGGAAGATTTCTGCGAGCGAGAGTTCTCGTGACACACCCATCCCCTCAAGCAACAGGCCTGGGAATTTGGCATATTACCTAGAGGGGAAAGCGAAAGGCAAGGCGACCCCGTGGTACACAACCCACTGAAAATAAGAACGGCAGCGAATTCCTCCGCTGCCGTTCGACTACATCGATCTGGACTCAGGCTTACTTGACTTCAGCCTTGAGGGTAGCCGTTCCACCGTCGGTCACATCGATCTCAAACTCCGTCCTCTTTCCCTTGCCGGCGAACGGATGCCATGCAACAACCTTGTGCTTGCCGGCAGGCACATCCTTGATTTCGAAGGAACCGTCTTCCTTCGCTACCGCGTAATGCGCATTGGTCACCGGAAAGAAGAACCCCTGCATAAATTCATGCTGGTCGCACTGCAACCGATAGTACCCTTCCTTTTCCGCACCACCGCGGAAGGTCACCGGCTTGTCGAGCTTATCGCCTTTCTTCGCGAGACCGATGTTGAAACCAGTCGCCGAAGTGGTTCCCTTGACCGTAAAGCTGTGCGGATTGTGGAGCACCCCCGCGACCGACTTGGGATCGTCCGCATCGGCATCGGTATTTTCAACCTTGAAGGGCCGCGTATTCACGACGATACCAGTGAAGGGCTGAAAATCGCAAAATGCCGCCACAACTTCGGTACCGGTATAGCCATCCATGAACGCCTTATCTTCGATGTCCACGACGGCCACGACTGCGCCCTTCAACCCACCATCCTTACCTACTTCGATCTGCTTCAAGAGCCGCTTGTCGCCATCGACCACGGCCTTGTTAGGGATCTGGGGACAAAACTTCGGGTTCGGAAACTTCGAGAACAAAAATTCCTTCTGTTCTGCTTTTCCGGCATAGGTCACCTTGCCAGAAATTGCTCCACCCGCGAACGACGTGAGAGGCGCCGCAACGACCGCGACGGCTGCCACACCCAATATGACTGATAACGCACGCTTCATATAACTGCCTCCTTGTGATTGACTAATCGCCCTGGTTCCTGTCTTGCGAGTTCCGTTCTCATTTATCGCCGACCGGACCACGGAACGGGACCATGTGGACAGCAGATACACGATCGGTACCATCGGTACGTTGCCGGCGAGACTAGTTTCGGACCGAGTATCTACCGAGGATCATACCGCACCAAAACAGCCCGCACAAGACCCAAAATCGCGTACGCCGTTCATCGAATCCGGACAGGCCAGGCCGAGAACAGCTCTCTAAATCTTGCAGGGGCAAATCCCATGAAGGACGCAGCTGGACACAAAAGAAATAGCTAATCGCCCATCAACCTGCTAGAGTGAGCCCGTTCGGCGTCCTGTTCTCGAAAATCCCGAGGTCTTGTCGTCAGTATGCTTCAACCAGCCGACGCGTCCACGGTCTCGAACTTACAACCTGCTCAAATCGAAGCTCCTTTGGCAGGGCCAGGGCTCCGACGAACATTCCCTCTCTCTATCACCATCCTCCTCTTCAGCGCGATCGTCGCCAGCGCGGTGATCGGAGTCCCGTTGTTTGGATGGTTATACGGATATACCTGGCTGGACTGGACCTTGTTTGGCCTCCTATATGTCGTAACCGGCATGGGCATTACTGTCGGCTATCACCGCCTCATTTCGCATCGAAGCTTTACCTGCCCAGATTGGATCAAAGTGGGATTTCTGGTCGCGGGCGGATGGGCGCTGCAGAACTCTGCATTGAAGTGGGGAGCGGACCACATTCGGCACCATGCGGCCTGTGACCAGGACGCCGACCCTTATAATGCCAAGTTGGGATTTTGGCACAGTCACTGCGGCTGGCTCTTCGCGAGCCAACGCTACGCTGATGAGAAATATGCCACCAAGCTTCGGCAAGATCCGCTCATCATGTGGCAACACCGATATTATGTCCTAATCGTCCTCGCAGGGCTGGCCCTGCCGTTCATCGTGGGATTTGTGTACGGAGGCTGGATGAGCGGGCTGGGCTGTTTCATGTTGGCGGGAATTGGCAGAACCTTTGCCGTGCTCAATTCGACCTTTTGTATCAACTCAGTCTGTCACATCTGGGGAAAGCAGCCGCACAGCCAAAAAGATTCCAGCCGGGACAGCTGGGTAGTGTCCTTACTGACGTTCGGTGAGGGCTACCACAATTACCACCATACCTACCCAACCGACTACCGCAACGGCCCCCGCTGGTATAACTTCGATCCATCGAAATGGCTGATCTACACCCTATCGGTTATTGGTCTGGCCTCCTCACTCCGCACCGCCAGCGCCGCCGAATTAGAAACGCGGTAGCATCGCTCGTCTGTCATATCGATCAAGAGTTTCGAGTTGCGTGTTTCTGGTTTCTGGAACCAATAACCCGATACTCAAACCCACTCTTGTCCAAAACAGCGTACGACGTTGGGTCATCCAAAGGTGTAGGGTATTGGTGAATCGCCAAATCCACCTGCATTCAACCGAAAGAGACCTAACGTGAACGCATCATGCAGCATGTCTAGTCAGATACCCAAGCTCATCTCGCGCACCGACTTCGAGCGCATCGTCAAGGGTACAAGGGCCGAATATCGCAGCACGGGGTTGTCGAGCTGGAGTCAGTTTGTGGGGATGCGGTTCTGTTAGCTCGGTCGAGTGCATTCGCTGAAGGAGATTACGGGCGAGCTGAAGAGCTGCGAAGGCAAGCTGATCCACTTGGGGATCACCGCCCCAGTCCGCTCCTCGCTGTCGTACGCGAACGGCCACCGTCCATAGGATTTGTTCGAACAGGTCTCCTACGGTCTGTTCGAGACGGTCGCCGCCAAGGCGCAGGGCAAAGGCAAGTTCCATTTCAAGAACAAACTGGCCAGTCTCGATTCGACCACGATTGATCTGTGCCTGTCGATGTGCGGCTGGGCGAAGTTTCGCCGCACCAAGGGCGTGGTCAAGCTCCAGTTGGTGCGCGACCACGATGGCTATCTACCCTGTTTCGGCCTCATCCCCAATGGGAAGGTGCATGATGTCAGAGCTGCCCACCAGATGAACTTCGCCTCTGGCACAATCGTGGTGGATGATCGGGGCTACAACGACTATCGCTTGTTCGCCAAATGGACCGACGCCCTTAGTACTTTCTCCACGCCACCGGTGGCAAACCCCAGAGTTCGGCACGAACCGCTGCCCACAAGACGTCCAGCATCCTCATCAGATCCGGTGCCGATTTGGCGAGCAATTTGACTGCAATTCCTGGCACCGCTGGTTGAGACACGCCCCCGAGAATGTGCTCCGCATATTCGTCGAGTGCGAGTCCGATCCTTGTTTCCAATCGGCTCCACACCTCCGGTGGGACCGCATCATTTACCACATACAGCGACGCCACATAGTCCCAGTCCGCTGCCAGTCCAACCGCTCCCAGATTCGTCGCTGGATCGAGTGCATATCGTTCCAGGGGCGAGGCGCCCGACGCCGTCGTGATCCGGATTTCGTTCTCAAGTGTCGCAAATGCCCAGCGTTCCCCGCGCGCCATGCGGCCCGATGCGATGGCATCCCAAAGCAGAATCGTCGCACCGGGCGCGAGTGTGGCATGAATCGTTTGCTTGAATCGTGAACCGGCGAACGGAATGGTCTGTTCAGGCAACCACTCCAAGACAGCGCCGGGACCGACCGTCAGCGTGATGTCCTGCACCGAGACTTCACCCTCTGATCGGTAGACGCGATTTGCCGACGGCGCGGAGATGAGAACATGTGCGTGCTCATCCACTTTCATGTCGATGGAGAGACGATCGCCGCCGACGAGACCACCAGATGGATTGACGAGCAGAGTATAGGCTGCCCCCGTGTCGTCGAGATAGATCGGCGGCAGCAAATGCCAGGGCGTGGTGCAGTGGGAACGCGAGATGATGGTCCGGCCGTCGCGCTTCGCGTACTCAAGTTGCAGCCGACCAACACGGCCGACCGGCTCGGTCAGAACCGTTGGAACGTTTTTTCTTTTCCTCGGCACGGAGACTGATCTGGCAATCACGCCCGCCTGACTCGTTGCGGGATGCGCTGTTCAACCCAGGCCATCACCTGATCGAGGCCTTCCTCGCTCAAGAGGTTCGTGAAGACGAAGGGGAGATCACCCCGCATCCGCCGACTATCCCGATCCATGACACCCAGATCTGATCGCACATAGGGAGCGAGATCCATCTTGTTGATCACCAGCAAATCAGAGCGGGTGATCCCAGGTCCGCCTTTGCGCGGGATCTTGTCGCCGCCAGCCACATCGATCACATAGATCACGGCATCCACCAATTCGGGACTGAAGGTCGCCGCCAAATTGTCCCCGCCGCTTTCCAAGAAGATCAGTTCGATGTCCGGATGGCGCCGGAGCAAGTCATTGATGGCCTCTTGATTATGCGAAGCATCTTCCCGAATGGCCGTGTGGGGACATCCGCCAGTTTCCACTCCGAGAATCCGATCAACAGGGAGAGCAGCCCGTTTTGTGAGAATCTCCGCGTCGATCTTTGTGAAAATATCGTTCGTGACCGCCGCCAAACTGTACCGATCGCGCAACTTCCGGCAGAGCGCTTCGACAAGTGCGGTCTTGCCGGATCCAACCGGCCCTCCAACGCCGATCACCGGGATGCCTTGCTTCCTCGCTTGAGTCGGATGCGCCTCGCCATGATTGTGCTGACGCTTGATGTCGTGCATGGAACCCCTCATAAGCTGTTAGCTGACAGTCGATAGCTAAGACCTGCTTTAGCTTCTAAAGAGCCGCCACTCCAGCCGGCCATGGCGCATGGCATAGATATCTTGGATTGGCGACCAAGAGCTCATCGGCATGGTCTCATCCACCTCACGACTGATCTGGTCGATCACCGGAAGCCACTCACCCAACACTCGCTGCCCTTCAAACTGACCGATCGGGCTCAACCGCATCGCGGCGGACACAAATCCCGCAGCGGCTTGATACAGAAAAGCCGCGGCGGTCTCTTGCGCATTCCATCCACAGGCCCCTAACGTAAGGCCGAAGCTCACGGCCAAGTGACCGGGAGTCCGATCGGCCTCCACAGCATTGCGATAGGCTTCGACGGCCGGCCTGTCTCGGAGTTGATCCGCGGCGACCTTGAGAACTTGCCGCCCCATCTGGCGACTGGCGATACGCGACTCGCGAGCAATTTTTGTGGCCTCGAGGTCGCGGTCCGCCTCGATCGCCTTCACGACCACACCAGTCGTGCCGGCTCGGTTCGCCACCTTCACGGCCAACACTTCCCGCCGGCTCATCCCTCCGCGGAGCAGGTCTTCCACATACCGGCCTAGTTGGTCGGAGTTTTTGACGGCGCTACTTTGCATGGCCGCTTCGATGCCGGATGAAAAGGCATAACCGCCGGAGGGGAAAAAACTATCAACGAACCGAAGCCCTTCGAGCAACGCCCGCGTATTCATGAATCCGGGCTGACGGGCCGGTAAACTGACAGGATGGAACGACAGCCCCGACTGCGCTTGTCAGCCTGCAACTTGTCAGCACTCCCTTTCCTCAAAACAGAAAATACCTCTGTGCCATGGGCAACACGATCGCGGGCTCGCACGTGAGTCGCACTCCGTCCGCCATGACGACATAGGTCTCTGGATCGACTTCGATATTGGGCAGATAATCATTCAACTTCATATCGTGTTTCTTAATGGTCCGGCAATTCTTTACGGCTGCGACACGTTTCTGCAAGCCGAGCTGCTTCGGAATCCCTTTCTCCAGGGCCGCCTGCGAGAGAAAGGTCAGGCTGGTGCTATAGAGCGCCCGTCCGAACGACCCGAACATGGGCCGGCTGATGATCGGCTCCGGGGTCGGAATCGAGGCATTGGGATCACCCATCTGCGCCTGGGCAATGAACCCGCTTTTCAACACCATTTCCGGTTTCACTCCGAAGAAGGCCGGCTTCCAGATCACCAAATCGGCAATCTTGCCGGCTTCCACCGACCCCACTTCATGCGCAATCCCGTGCGCGACGGCAGGATTGATCGTATACTTGGCCACATACCGCTTCGCGCGGAAGTTGTCGGCTTGTGCTGAATCTTTCCCACTCTTGGGCGCAAGATGCCCGCGCTGCACCTTCATCTTGTGCGCCGCCTGCCAGGTTCGGATGATCACTTCTCCCAACCGTCCCATTGCCTGTGAATCGGAGGACATCATGCTAATCGCGCCCAAGTCGTGTAAGACATCTTCCGCCGCAATGGTCTCCCGTCGGATGCGAGATTCGGCAAATGCCACATCCTCCGGCACCCGTTTGTTTAAGTGGTGACACACAATAAGCATATCGAGGTGTTCGTCCATGGTATTGACGGTGAACGGCATCGTCGGATTAGTAGAGGACGGCAACACGTTTGCTTCGCCACAGACCTTGATGATGTCGGGGGCATGGCCGCCTCCGGCCCCTTCCGTATGGAACGAGTGAATGGTTCGCCCCTTGAACGCTTTGACCGTATCCTCGACAAATCCAGCCTCGTTCAGCGTATCCGTATGGATGGCCACTTGGACATCGTACCGTTCGGCAACGCTCAGACAGGTATCAATTGCGGCCGGTGTCGTCCCCCAGTCTTCGTGGAGTTTCATCCCAATCGCTCCGGCCTCGATCTGTTCATCCAATCCTGCAGTCTGCGACGCGTTCCCCTTGCCGAGAAAACCCAGATTCATGGGAATCCCATCCGAGGCTTCCAGCATCCGATGGATATTCCACGGGCCCGGCGTGCAAGTCGTGGCGTTGGTGCCGGTGGCCGGACCAGTTCCCCCACCGATCATCGTCGTGATGCCCGCAGATAGGGCCTCCCAGTACTGTTGAGGGCATATATAGTGGATATGCGTTTCCACCCCACCAGCTGTGACAATGCAGCCCTCCGCTGAAATGGCCTCGGTGCCTGCCCCTATTTCCATGCCCGGCGTCACGTTCGGCATGAGATCGGAATTACCGGCCTTTCCAATGCCGACGATGCGCCCGTCCTTGATCCCGATATCCGCTTTCACGATACCCCAATGATCGAGAATCACGGCATTGGTAATCACGGTGTCGAGCGCCCCGCTCGCGTTCGTGGCGCCTGGCGACTGGCCCATCCCGTCCCGAATCACCTTACCACCGCCAAACACCGCCTCATCCCCATATGACGTAAAGTCTTTTTCAATTTCGATCAGCAGCTCGGTATCGGCCAGCCGGATGCGATCGCCGACTGTGGGACCGAACAGGTCCGCATATTGTTTCCGTGGAATCTTCACCTCTTCTCTCCTTTCCCGGAAAATCCCTGTTCAGCCGCCCGCGCCAGTGCGTGCGCCTTGACCGCTGCATCATCCAACGAGCCACTCGTCAACCCATTGATGCCATAGGCGACCCGCTTTCCCGCCAAGGCGACGACCGTCACCCGCTTCTCTTCCCCCGGTTCGAACCGCACCGCCGTCCCCGCTGGAATGGAGAGTCGAAAACCAAACGCCCGTTCCCGATCGAACTTCAGCGCGCGGTTGGATTCAAAAAAATGACAATGCGAACCGACTTGAATCGGTCGGTCGCCCGTATTTACCACAACCAGTTCTTTCGTCTGGCGGCCTGCATTGAGCTTAATGTCGCCGGCTGCGAATTGAATCTGGCCGGGCACGACCGGCTTGGACAACTCGGCTCTGATGGCAGCGGCCAGAGAAGTGCTTGCCTTCTGAGGAGCACGGCCGGTCTTTACCGCCACACGTGTCTTTTTCTTCGGCATCGGTATCCTCCTCGGCGGATTGAAAATAAATGCCTCATGTCGGCGCCCGCTTATCGGATCGGATCGTGTACCGTCACCAATTTAGTCCCGTCCGGGAAAGTCCCTTCGACCTGGAACTCATGAATCATTTCCGGCACACCCGGCATCACGTCCTTGCGCAACAGCAGCGTCGTGCCATAGGACATGAGATCGGCCACGGAACGGCCGTCACGAATCCCTTCCAGAATAGCAGCGGTCAGGTAGGCGATCGCCTCAGGATGATTAAGCTTAAGCCCGCGTTTCTTTCTGTCGGCGGCCAATTGTCCAGCCGTGTAGATCAACAGTTTTTCTTGTTCCCTCGGCGTGAGATGCATGGCTCCTCCTCTGTCCTCACCGATCTCGCTGTGTGAGGGGTCTTCCTTCCCGCTCCATCATCGAATCCTCACACCGTCAGATATTGCCGCACCATGTCGGCATTCAAGTCCGTGCTTTTCCCCTGGGCCATCACCGCTCCCTTCGCCATCACAATGTATTGCTCCGCCAGCCGAGCGGCAAAATGAAGCCCTTGCTCGACCAGGAGAATCGCGAATCGGCGCGAATTCTTGAATCCCAGGATGACGTCTTCGATGTGGTCCACGATCGACGGCTGAATCCCTTCCGTCGGTTCATCCAGCAAGAGCAGTTTGGGGTTCGACAGAATTGCGCGGCCGATCGCCAATTGCTGCTGCTCTCCTCCGCTCAAGACGCCGCCGGGCCTGTGGAGAATCTGCGTGAGTTTGGGAAAGAGCTGGTAGACCTCATCGAAGGCCGCTTGCTCTGACACATCGCCATTGATTGTTTGACGATTCCAATACCCGAGGAGCAGATTCTGCTTCACGGTCAAGTGTGGAATAATCTCACGTCCTTGCGGGACATAGGCCAGTCCACGCTTGGCTCGCAAATCGGTCTTCAAGTGCGTAATATCGGTGCCGTCAAACGAGATCTTCCCACCCTTAACCGGCAGCAACCCGGTCAAGGTCTTGAGCGTGGTGGTCTTGCCGACCCCGTTCCGCCCCATCAAGCAGACCACTTCACCTGAATTGATCGTGAAGGACACATCCCGCAGAATGTGACTCTCTCCATAGTAGGCATTGACGTTTTCCAGCTTCAGCACCATAGCGTGTAGCTCCATTCCTCGATGAGAACTTTTCCACCATCTTGTTAATGCGCAACTTTTGCCCGCCCAAGATAAATCTCCCTGACGTGCTCATCCGCTTGCACGTGTTCAACCGTGCCCTCACAAATGACCGTGCCTTCGGCCAGCACCGTCACAATGCGTGCGATTTGACGGACGAACTCCATATCGTGCTCAATCACGACGATCGCGTGTTTCTCCGCCAAGGAGCTCAAGAGCCGGCCAGTCTGCTCCGTCTCCTTGTCGCTCATGCCCGCGACCGGCTCATCGACCAAGAGCAGCGCCGGGTCCTGCAGGATCACCATACCGATCTCCAACCATTGTTTCTGTCCGTGCGACAGGGACCCGGCTCTCGAATGCGCGTCCGGCGTCAACCCGATCGTGTCCATTGTCTCATTGATCCGCTCCCGTTCCTCCGGCGTCGACTTTCCCAGCAAAGTCGGGAACACGCCTTTGCTCATTCGTTTCAGCGAGAGGTCCAGATTCTGCCAGACTGTGAGATTGCCGTAGACCGAGGGGGCTTGGAACTTACGGCCAACGCCAAGCTTGGCAATATGTTCCGCGTTCTTTCCGATCAGTTCGATATTGTTGCCGAAGGTGATTTTTCCCGAAGATGGCAGGGTCTTTCCGCAAATGCAATCCAGCAAGGTCGTCTTTCCAGCACCATTCGGACCAATCACCACCCGTAGTTCGTTATAGTTAACGCTGAAACTGCAATTATTGAGTGCCTTAAATCCATCATAGTCAACGACCACATTTTCGCAGTTCAGAATCAATCCCTCAGTATCCATGTTACCGTCCTCCCTGCGTTTGAGGTTTCGGCATGGCCGCACTGGCCACGGGAGGACCGCCAGAGAAGAGTTTCCGAATAATCCCAATCAACCCGTCCGGGAACATAGTCACAACCACGACAAAGAGTCCGCCAAGAATGAACGGCCACGCTTCTGGGAAATAATTGGTCAGCACGCTACGGGCAAAGTTCACAACCACCGCGCCCAATATGGCACCGATCAATGTCCCACGCCCACCGACAGCGACCCAGATTACGACCTCCAAGGACGGCAATACCCCGATCTGCGCCGGCGTGATGATCCCAACCTGCGGCGCGTACAGCATGCCGGACAATCCCGCCAACCCAGCCGCCACCACGAATACGAACAGTTTATAGATCCACGGGGTATAGCCGGTAAACGTGACCCGCGATTCGCTGTCGCGAATCGCGACCAGCACCTTGCCGGCCCGCGATGCGACGATCCAGCGGCAAAGCAGATAGCCCGCGCCGAGCGCCACCACGGTCAGCATATACAGCCCAAGTTGCGTCGAAGGTTCCGATAACCGATAACCTAGAAGTTGTTTAAAATCGGTCAGCCCGTTGGTGCCTCCCAGCCTCGTCTCATTTCGATTGAAGACCAGCCAGGCGGCAAACGCCAGTGCCTGCGTGATGATGGCGAAATACACGCCTTTGATTCGGCTGCGGAAGGCCAAAAATCCAAAGATCGCCGCAAAGATCATGGGAACAAGAATCGCGCCCAGAATTCCAGCTGCAAAACTCTTGAACGGATACCAAAAGAGTGGCAGCTCCTTCACCTGCGTCCAGACCATAAAATCAGGCAGGTCGCTGCCGTAGACGCTTTCCTTCCCGATCCCCAACGCCAAAGACATGCCCATGCAATAGGCGCCAAATCCAAAAAAGACCCCTTGCCCCATGCTCAACACCCCGCAATAGCCCCACGTGAGATCGAGGCCAAGCGCCAAAATGGCAAAGCACAGGAATTTCCCGAATTGATTCAATCGAAAATCGGACACGCGTAGCCATGACTCTTCCGCTGGCAGCACGTTGAGCAGGGGCAAGACGATGAGGAGGATTGCCCCAACCAGATAGAATGAAAGGGTTTCGCGGCTGTTTTGTTGCGGCTGCATCTGTTCAGGCATCGGCGCTCCGTCCTTTCGCGGCAAAGAGCCCGGATGGCCGCCATTGTAAGAAAAGTATCACGCCGATCAAGATGAACACCTTCCCATAGACCGCTCCGCTGAACGGCTCGATCACCTTATTCAATCCACCGATGCCCAGCGATGCCCAGATCGTGCCGGCCAGCTTTCCGACTCCTCCGGTCACCACCACCATGAACGAATCCACGATGTAATTTTGGCCAAGACCCGGATCGACATTCCCGACCATGGTGAGCGCCCATCCCGCGATCCCGGCCAGCCCCGATGCAAAGGCGAAGGTATAGGAATCGACCTTTCTCGTTGGGATACCGAGACAGGCACTCATGTTGCGGTTCTGCGTCACCGCACGCACACGCAACCCCAGATTCGAGTTGAATAACAGATAATAGATCCCGACGACGCAGACGATGGAGAGGAGGATGATGAAAATCCGGTTGTACGGCAGGTAGACGCCGACCATCACTTGGGCCCCGCCCCGCAAGGCCTGTGGTGCAATCACAGCCGTCAGGTCACCGAAGTACACACGCGCGGCTTGCATGAGGATCAAGCTGACCCCCCAGGTGGCCAGCAACGTTTCAAGCAATCGCCCATAGAGAAAACGGATGATGGTGGCCTCGAGCACCCAGCCGACTCCAAAAGAGGCTAAAAAAGCCAGCGGCAGCGAGACCGGAAAATACCAATCAAAGTGTTCCGGTGGAAGCAAGGCAATGAACGCTTGTTGCGTGATGAAGGTGGCATAGGCGCCGATCATCATTAATTCGCCATGAGCCATGTTGATGACCCCCATCAACCCGAACACAACCGCCAATCCGAGCGACATAATTAAGAGAATCGAGCTCAGACTGATGCCTCGGAAAATCGTCTCAATGATCGTCGCTTTCGTGGACCAGGCGTCAATCTCCAAAATCGCTCCACTGGCCGCCGACATTAGAGTCTTTTGCTCCTCCGTCGCTTCAGCTGCCTTGCCCGCCTCAATCAATTCTTTCAGTATGCTAACACTATTCTGGCTGCGCAGCTCACCCAACTTCTTGATCGCGATCTGCTGAGCCGCGAAATCACCGGATCGAATTTCCAGCAGGTTAGCGGATTCCTCCATCGTATAACGAACCCACCAAACTTCTTCCTTGGCCGCTGCCGCTTGCAACCAGACAATGGCCTCCCGGCGTCCCGTTGAGGCCAGATCGGACGCAGCCGACCGCCGGTAATCAGGAAGCTCACTCGTCAAGTTCGCACGGTTTTTTAACAGATCGACGACCGGCTTGATAGCTTGCCGGACCAGCCGGTCTGCCGTAGCACGGATCTCGTCCAGTTTCGGGATCAAACTCGCATCGCCCTTTTCGATCAGGAGCGCGACCGCGGCACTCCGAGTCTCCGCATTCTCACTGCTGAGATCGGCGAGCGCCTGCTCGATGGGGGAGAGGGCAGGAGCAGAAGAAACTGCGGCAAGGTTGGACGCCTCGCCTTCTGCGTTCACTGGCTTGGGAGCAACATTCAGAACAAAGAACAAGGGAATCAACAAAGCTATCGCAAGCGCACATGGTCCTCTTTTCATGAATCCTTTCGTGACGCTGTCACCACCTTTGCACTGCCCGTACAGTCTACGTATGCCCATCCTGCTGAAATACCCCCAGCGTAAAGACTGGGAGTCCATCGGTCTAGCCGAATGAACTCCCAGCCTATCACACCGAGGGTTTCCGTCGTCAGGAGTGTTCCACGTAAGAACAGTCTGGCGACTTCACGTCCTGGATGCCTTACTTCTTTTGATACGTACCTTGGTGCGTAATCCAGTCACAACCCTTCTCCGGGTTGGTGAACTCGCTCCAGGGCTCCGGCTTGACTAATCCCTTGGACCGCCAAACGGATTTGAATTGGCCGTCCTTGAGGATTTCGCCGATGATCACCGGCTTGTGCGTATGCTGATTACAGCAATCCATCATGATGGTCCCGCCTGGCGCCAGGAACTTCTGGTTGTAGACGGCCATCCGCACCTTGTCCACCGAATCGACGGTGCCGGCCTTTTCCACCGCCTGCTTCCAGACATAGACGCCGAAATACGCCGCCTCGATCGGATCGTCCGTGACCCGGCTTTCGCCATCCGGCAAGTTGTTCCTCTTGCAGTAGGCCTTGAAATTCGCCACGAACGTCTTGTTCTGGGGCGTATCGACACTTTGATAATAGTTCCATGCGGCCAGGTGCCCGACCAGCGCGGTTGTGTCCATGCCGCGCAGCTCGTCTTCGGCCACACTGAAAGCCATGATCGGCGCATCTTCGGCACGGAGCCCCTGGTTGCCGAACTCTTTGTAGAAGGGCACGTTGCTGTCACCATTGATGGTACTGATGACGGCAGCACCGCCGCCTGCGGCGAATTTCTTGATCTTGCCGCAGATGGTTTGATAGTCCTGATGGTGGAATGGGGTATATTCTTCCGCGATGTTCCCGGCCGGAACCCCCTTGGCCAAGAGCATGGCGCGCAGAATCTTGTTCGTCGTGCGTGGATAGACGTAGTCGGTGCCCAGCAGGTAGAATTTCTTATAGCTGCCGCCCTCCGGGCTCATCAAGTATTCCACGGCCGGCTGCGCCTGCTGATTGACGGCTGCGCCGGTGTAGAACACGTTCTTCGAGCACTCCTCCCCCTCATATTGCACCGGATAGAACAACATGCCGTTGTTCTTTTCGAACACGGGCAGCACGGATTTCCGGCTGACCGATGTCCAGCAACCGAACACCACGGAAACCTTGTCTTGCAAGAGCAGCTGCTTGGCTTTCTCGGCAAAGAGGTCCCAGTTTGACGCTGGATCGACGACTACCGATTCAACTTGGCGGCCCATAACACCGCCAGCCTTATTAATTTCTTCGACCGCCATCAAGACGACGTCGCGTAATGATACTTCGCTGATGGCCATGGTGCCGCTCAGTGAGTGCAGTATGCCGATCTTAATTGGCGGTCCACCTGCTGCATAGGAGAGGGCGTAGTTCCCGAGGTTGCCCAGTAACGCGGCAACGCCTACGCCTGCGGCAACTCGTCCGGTTTGACCAAGAAACTCTCGCCTAGAGGATCCGTGCTCTTCGGAAGGAGCTTCAGTGAGATTGACGTTTTCGATCTCTTGTGACTTATTTGTTTCCATTTGCATCATTCCTTTCAGTTGCTGTGAGTTGCTACCGCAGAACTTGATGCTAATTATGAAACTTGCCCAAACCGTTACCAGCTCCGGAACCTGCCACTACTGAAGACCCGGCCTGACTCACCTCTCTGATCCTCCTTTCTCTATAAGGCCACCAGATTTGCGAGCTAAATCTCGACACCTTACAACGCCAGCCGGATGCACATAACAACCATGCACTCGCTATTCACTCCAACACAGAAACAACTAATTTCGCTATCACTCTCCGTACATTCATCATCACAACATTCGTCTTCGTCACACCTATCGTAGAGCCTTGGCTGCCAATCCTTTTATACACTTTGACAGCATAGGCGGCGCCTATATAGCCGAACTGACAGGAATGTGTCAAGATGGCCTTGCACCGTTTGTTTTTCTCACCCAATCTTGTTACAGTAGAGGGTACGTAGGGTAGCAATTCCGCCTTTATTCCTGAAAATCGATAAAGCAAATTGTAGCTATCGGTAAATCTAATATCCCACCATGGCCATCGCTCGGAATGTTGTTTACCCCCCCCCTTCGAGAAAGAGAATCGCCACCATGAAATCAGCCGATCAGCCGATCTTAAGTCGCATGAATATCCTCCACTTCATACTGATCAGCTGTGCGATCCTCTTCCTCTCCTCATGCTCGTGGAAACAAACCCCGATCACGACGATTCATCAGGATGGCCGGATTGAGGTGTTTCTTGAAACTGTGTCGGACTCGTCATTTCAGGCCGCCCATCCCATCACGCTGGATGAAGTGGCGGTGGCCAATGTCCTGCGAGGTGTGCATACCCAAGAAAAGATCAGCATGACGCTATTGATTGGGAAGGCCTTGCGGTCAGCCAATCTGAGTGAAATTCGTACGTTTTATGACGACGACATCGCCTTGTTGGCGCCGCCGATCACCGCTGCACTCGCGCAGGCCGCGCATAACCAGCGCGTTGGGTTCCGATTGTACTCCACCAATTTCTCAGCCCCAGCTGGTACCGAAGCTGGCAAACGGGAAGCGACCTCAGGGTATCTCTCGGCCGACAGCCTGTCACTCCGTGTTACCCTGACGCAGTATCGCTACAAACCCCGCCGAGTCAATGCAGCAATGAAAGAGCCGCGCATGCTGCCGGACACCGATGGGTTGCGCGATCGCGACGTCATATTCGTCCCGAAAACCGCGCTGCGGCCCGAATCCGACAGCAACGCGAGCTGGCTTTTCGGATCGAACGATCAAACGTTCGTCGTCGATTATCATCTGCTTGCCAAGCTGTTGGCGGCACCGCCACGACCCAGTTCTGTAGCCCCAACTGCCAGCATCCCAGGCACTCAACTGGTTCAACCGATGCCGATCCCAGCGGCGCCCACCGCCGTGTATGATGCGGAAATGCAAGCGTTCAGAGAACAACTGAAAGCGATGCAGAAACGGTTGACGGAACAAGA
>VGXB01000007.1:0-20000 GCA_016873515.1 Nitrospira sp. | reverse complement strand
ACTAGCGATTCCGCCTTCATGAGGTCGAGTTGCAGACCTCAATCTGAACTGAGGCCGGTTTTTTGGGATTGGCTCCCCCTTGCGGGTTTGCAGCCCTTTGTACCGGCCATTGTAGCACGTGTGTGGCCCCAGGCATAAAGGCCATGCTGACTTGACGTCATCCCCACCTTCCTCCCCGTTCTCCTGGGCAGTCTCTCCAGAGTTCCCGGCATGACCCGTTGGTAACTGAAGACAGGGGTTGCGCTCGTTGCGGGACTTAACCCAACACCTCACGGCACGAGCTGACGACAGCCATGCAGCACCTGAGCAGGATGGTATTGCTACCTCGTTAGGCTTTCACCCTTCTACTACCTGCATGTCCAGCCTGGGTAAGGTTCTTCGCGTTGCGTCGAATTAAACCACATGCTCCACCGCTTGTGCGGGCCCCCGTCAATTCCTTTGAGTTTCAACCTTGCGGCCGTACTTCCCAGGCGGGATACTTAATGCGTTAGCTGCGGCACCGGCGGTAACCCGCCGACACTTAGTATCCATAGTTTAAGGCGTGGACTACCAGGGTATCTAATCCTGTTTGCTCCCCACGCTTTCGAGCCTCAGCGTCAGAAATGTTCCAGAGCGCCGCCTTCGCCACCGGCCTTCCTCCCGATCTCTACGCATTTCACCGCTACACCGGGAATTCCGCGCTCCTCTCCCATCCTCTAGCCAAGCAGTCCCCCCTGCACTTTTCGGGTTAGGCCCGAAGATTTCACAAAGGGCTTACCCAACCGCCTACGCTCCCTGTACGCCCAGTAAATCCGAACAACGCTTGCCACCTTCGTATTACCGCGGCTGCTGGCACGAAGTTAGCCGTGGCTGCTTCTGCAGGTACCGTCCGAACGGTTGCCCGTTCCATCTTCCCTACCGAAAGGGGTTTACAATCCGAAGACCTTCATCCCCCACGCGGCGTCGCTGCGTCAGACTGTCGTCCATTGCGCAATATTCCTTACTGCTGCCTCCCGTAGGAGTCTGGCCCGTGTCGCAGTGCCAGTGTGGCTGATCGTCCTCTCAGACCAGCTACCCGTCGTAGCCTTGGTGAGCCGTTACCTCACCAACAAGCTGATAGGACATGAGCCCATCCAAGAGCGCGATACCCACGGTATCGCTTTCTTTCCCGAACCGCAATCCGGGAATCGTATGCGGTATTAGCTAACCTTTCGGCTAGTTATTCCCCACTCAAGGGTAGGTTACCCATGCATTCCTCACCCGTTCGCCGCTTTACAAACGTATTGCTACGTCTTCTCGCTCGACTTGCATGTATTAGGCGCGCCGCCAGCGTTCGTTCTGAGCCAGGATCAAACTCTCAAATAGGTGTTCTCTAAATTTGGACCAAGGGCCACCACTTCAATACACCTTACACCTTGCTCAACTTCCTCTATTCAGTTGTCAAAGAACGATCGCGCTCATCACGCGAGCCGCGTACCATACATCTGCGGGCCATCGCATGTCAAGGGACCCGCTCGAAAAATTTTCGGGTAGTTTCCCTTTAAGCAACCACCGCACCGTGACTCACCGTCAGGCGCGGTCAGCAGGCAGGAGCACAAGCACAACTCACAGGAAATAACATAACAAGGCCGCCGATGAGAGTCAAGGGGACATTCCATGTATAATAGTGCGTCATGGAGTTCCCCTTCTTTAAACGCCGCACGCTACTGCAGCTAGCAGGACTTGGCAGTCTGGCCGGCCTCACCGGCGGCTGCGACGCCATCGGCGGCGTCTTCGGTCGCATGTTCGCGGTGCCACCACGCGAAACCACCTACTTCACTCCGACCGCAAAATTTTATGTGGTGAATTACGCCGACGGCGCCGTCTCTGCGTCACGCGAGGTCACTATCGAACAGTGGAAGCTGCACATCAAGGGTGCCGTGAACACGCCAATGTCGCTGGGTTGGCGGGAATTCTTGAATCGCCCTTCACACGATCAGGTCTCAACGCTCATGTGCATCGACACACTGCCGGGCGGAGACAGTTTAGGCACCGCCACCTGGCGCGGCATTTCACTCAAAAAACTGTTGCTGGATTGCGGCGCCGATACGGAAACGGCGCGCGACGTGGTCTTTCGCGGCATTGACGGCTACGACGACAGTATCCCCTTCACCCGCGCGATGCAGGATGATGTGATGCTGGCCTTCCTCATGAACGGCGAAAAACTGACGCGCGAGCACGGCTATCCGATCCGGCTCATCGTGCCGGGACTCTATGGGATCAAGAACGTGAAATGGATCGTGGAGATTGAAGTCTATCCCGGTGACTACAAGGGGTACTGGCAGCGCAAGGGCTGGACCGACGACGGCACCATCAAGATTTTTTCGCGTATTGACTCACCGGGGCATTACCAACCTTTGCGCGGGCCCGAACAGCAGTTCCGCGGCATCGCCTTTGGTGGCCCCAACTCCATAGGCAAAGTGGAAATCAGTTTTGACAACGGTCACACCTGGAACGAGTGTGGCATCGAAACGCCCATGTCGCCCTATTCGTGGGTGATTTGGCGCTATGCCTGGCGGCCACCGAAACCGGGCAAATATCAAACCGTCGTGCGCGCCACCGACACAAAAGGCCAACTCCAGATCGCCGAAATCGTCCGCCCGCAGCCGGCTGGCGCCAGCGGCTATCACACGATCGTGGCGGAAGTGGAATCAGTCCGGCAAGCAAATCCTATTTAGTCAATCTGCTATGCCCCCACACAGCAGCTGCTGCGGCAAGGAAATTAGATGCTGCATCTGCCGTCTCAGCCACTCTGCTGCCTGCCGTACATCTGATTGTGAGACCAGTGCGCTTTCGTAGATGCCGTTGGTATCAGTCATAACCACTGACGATGATCGTCTCCTACATATGTCGCGTGAACAAATCCAGTCGGAAAGCGTGGACTCATGGGTCATCTGAACAGCAGATAACCTAGCTAAAGCGTGACCTCGAGTCCGGCGATCCGTCCATCTGCAACACATTTGAAGCAAGCCCGCTGTAAATTCACCCCGGCAGAGCTTGGTACCAACTGTTGGCGCGAACTAATTTGACGGGGCAATCGAAAAGATTGCTGATGTGCTGATCGGTCAACATGTGGGACTTGCGTCCGTCGGCAACGATCTTCCCGTCCTTCAGTAACACGACCCGCTCAATTTCCGGTGGAATCTCGTGCACATGATGCGTCACGAGCAGCACAGTTTTGCCTTTGCGGATCTGCGCACGCAGCAGGTCGAGATACTGAAAACACGCCTTGAGATCGAGTCCGCTGGTTGGTTCATCCAGGACAAGGACGGGCGGATCATGCACCAACGCGCGGCCGAGCAAAAAACGCCGTTGCTCCCCGGTTGAAAGATGGCCGAATCGCCGTCCGGCCAGCGACTCGACCCCGAGTTCCTTCATCACATCCTGCGCCCGTACACGCTGAGCGTCACTGAACTCCTGATACGCATAGGTATCGTTGCTCCCGTAAAATCCTGACAGCACGACGCTCAATCCCTCTGCGCAAATTAAATAATCACGTTGCAGGTCATGCGAGACCAGGCCAAAGCGTGTGCGTGCGTCCCACACGTTGCCGCCCTCCTTGCCGAATATCCGCACATGCGTTTCCTCCAATGGCATATGATGGACCCCACTGGCCAATAGCTTGAGCAACGTCGATTTCCCGGATCCATTGGGACCAAGAATGACCGCATGCTCACCCTCTTGGAGCACGAAGGAGAAATCTGAAAAGACACAGGTGTCTCCGCGATAAACGGTCGCGTGCTGAATATCTAGGATAGGAGACGCGCCAGTAGAAACAGCGGGGTCTTTCACCGGAGCGACGGCGGGAGGAGCGATTGGTCTCTCGGCACGGCGAGTCTGTTCAAGACCGGCACGAGCCAGCGCATCGACCCGCTCATTTTCAGGATGGCCGTTGTGCCCTTTAACCCAATGCCATTCGAGCGTATGGCCGACAGCCAGCGCATCGAGTCGCCGCCATAAATCCTCATTCTTGACCGGCTCTTTTCCGGCCGTCTTCCAGCCTCGTCGCTTCCAATCATGAATCCATTGGCTGATGCCCTTTTGGACGTACTGCGAATCGGTATACACCCGCGCCATGACCGGCTGAGTGAACGACTGTAAAGCCTCGATGACTGCAAGTAACTCCATACGATTGCTCGTCGTCGCCGACTCGCCTCCGCAGAGTTCGGTTTCAACTTCACCGGTTCGCACCAAGACTCCCCAACCTCCAGGACCGGGATTCCCACTACAGGCGCCGTCTGTGTAGATATCGATCATTCGAGTTGTCCCTACATCACTGACGCCGGGATTGTACTACGACACCTGCTGCTTCGACTATCCCTACCGTAACGAGCCCCGGTCCGCCCGCGTGACTCAGTTGGACAACTTCAGTACAATGGGTGCCAACCGAACGGATCCTTCTGGAGCGATATTCTGCGCACTCTCTTTCTCTTCGGCACAGGCGGCTTCATCGGCTCCATCTTCCGTTACCTCGTGAGCAATGTGGCGCAACAGGTGCGCCACGGTCTTCCGTTCCCCTTTGGGACTCTCACCGTCAATCTTGTAGGCTGTGCGTTGGTGGGACTATTCGCTGAGATCGCCGACCATCAAGGTCTGGTCTCGGAAGATATCAGGACCTTTCTCATTATCGGCCTCTTGGGCGGATTTACCACATTTTCAGCGTTTGGCCTTGAAACAATGACTCTGCTCCGAAACAGTGAGCCATGGCTTGCCTGCGGAAATATTGTCAGTCATACAGTCCTGGGCCTCATGGCCGTATGGCTCGGGTACTTCACCGCCACCTGGTTTTGGAAATACTCCCCTTCACAACCGGTCTTGCTCTATTTGAAAGATTTGGAATTGGCCACCAGCGACACATCTGCTGATAGGCTGGCCGACCATCCACTCGACACCATTCCTGAGCTTGTGTTATCAAAACAGGGTCCGTCACACACAAAGAAAGGACCTTTCATGCGACTCAATGTGTTCTGTTTAGCAACCCTACTGTGGCTTGAACCAACGGCGGCATCAGCTGGCGCGCCTGAGCCGAAGACCGATGAGCAGAAAATCTTCTATTCCATGGGACTCACCATCAGCCGGTCCATCGAGTCCTTTGGATTGAACGAATCCGATCTCGAACTAGTGAAGTCCGGCATCAGTGATGGAGTTCTCAAAACCCCCCCCAAAGTGGACCTCCAGATATACGGCCCGAAGATTCATGAGCTGCAACAGACCCGCGCCTCGACCGTCGCAGAAGGGGAGAAGAAACTGGGGGCTGCATTCCTCACGAAGGCCTCGTTAGAACCTGGCTCCAAGAAAACCGAGTCAGGTGCACTTCTCACGACAATCAAGGAAGGAAAAGGCGCGTCTCCGAAACGCGTGGATACGGTGAAGGTGCACTATCACGGCACCCTGATCGACGGAACCGTATTTGATAGTACGCTCAAACAGAAAGCGCCAGCCACGCTCATAGTGAGTGAAATGAGCAAGTGTTGGACGGAGGGGATTCTACAGATGAAAGCCGGTGGCAAGAGCCGATTGATCTGTCCGTCAAATCTCGCCTATCGAGACAAAGGGCTGGCGCCCCTGATCAAGCCGGGGGCAACATTAGTGTTCGACATCGACCTCGTCGAGGTCGTCGCCGGTCAATCCATGCCAAGTAGTGTCCACTAGCCTGCATTATTCATGACGGCTTGTACCGAAACCGACGAAACGCCACGCGAGACGGGTACGCGAAGCCCCGAGAGGCCAAGGCATACTTGAAACAGTATGTCGAGGTCACGAGGGGCGCCCCGGCCTAATTGGCCGTAGACAAACGGCGGTCAAACTTACCATAACAGCGTATCAGCAGTTGCAGGAGAAACGTTCGTGGATATTGCGGGCTAGGTCGAGTGAGAAAGTCCCTCACGGCAACCTTCTGCCACGGAAAGATCGGGCCACGCACACGTCACCCTGATCCTCTGGAAGAGGGCACAAACCAGAACTGACACAATAGATTTGGGTTCACTCGCCTCTCTGTTCTGGAAACAGTCTGCTCTACCACCACTACGCTGAAATGAGCGAATTGGTGAACTCGAAGAATTGCTGGCGACCCCAAGCATTCTTTCAAGACTCGAAGGAATGGCAGGGAGTGAAATTCTGGTGCGAGAAAGGACACTTTAAGAAGTAATCCAAGGCATGCGACTAGCTAAAGCAACCTTCCGTCATGAAAGCTGCCGCGAGAAGGAACGTTAAATAGATGAGGCGAGACCAGGGATTAGAAGGCAATGATGACCGGATTAGAGGCACTGCCGGAGCCATCGAGCACCTCCAAATTTTTAGACTAGTCCGACTGTGGAAGGGAGTCAAGCAGCCTTGAGGAGACAAGCCGGGCGGCTTATGATGGCAGCGTGCGGATTTGACGAGACCGATCTCAAAGTTGTGTACGATCAGATGCCAGGGATGCGCACATGTTCCGGGCGGAATCCTATCCCGATCATGCGAGCAGAAATTTGTTGCAGAAACGGGAATCGCGCGAGGAGCCGGAACGGGAGCGGAGGCGAGAGCGGTCCTCCCTCATCCAGCACGCGTTTGATGACACGATCCTGCATGAACAGCTGTATCCGCTGTGTCATGCGGGTCGGCCAATCTCGTCGCTGCTGCACGCGGTGTAAATCGTTTACCGTCAATGTGCCGTGACGAAGGGGGTCGACAAGCAGATTCGAGGTCGCCACGGCATCCTGAATCGCGAGATTGATCCCCACCCCCCCGATTGGCGACATCGCATGCGCCGCATCGCCGATGCAGAGGAGGCCTTGACAGGCCCACTGTCGTAATCGATCCACCTGCACCGTCAGTAGCTTGACCTGATCCCAATCCTGAAGTTCGCCGGCCCGATCGACGGCAAATCGTGAAAGCTGTGCCACGCTCTCACGAAACGCCGACAAGCCCCGCGCCTGGATCTGGTCGAGCGAGCCTTTGGGAATCACAAAGCCACACTGCCAATAATCGCCGCGATACAGCATGATGAAAATTCTGCCTGTATCGAACCGGCCAAGAGGATCCGTCGAATCACTCGGTCGCCGCGAAAGGCGAAACCACAAGACATCCATCGGTGCGCCGAATTCCTCCACAGATAAGCCTGCCTTGGTCCGGACAACCGAGTGTCGCCCGTCCGCCCCGACGACGAGCGCGGCACGAACCTCTAGCAACCCGTCCGGGGTCTTCGCCCGGAGTCCGACGACGGAGCCTGCCTCCTCAAGGAGATCAACGACCTCGGCCTGCATGCGCAGGTGGAAGGTGGGATACCGTTTCCCCTCTTGTTCGATAAAACTCAGGAAGTCCCATTGCGGCATAAAGGCGACGAATCGGCACTGCGTTGATAGGGTTGAAAAATCCGCGATCGTCAGGGTCAGGTCGCCGAATTGGGCCCTGATTCTCGGTACTTTTTGATGGGGTAAGGCAAGGAGTCGATCGAGCAATCCCAGTTCATGGATCACTTCGAGTGTGGATGGATGAATTGTGTCGCCCCGAAAGTCGCGAAGAAAGTCTTGGTGCTTTTCCAACACGATGACGGAGACCCCGGCACGGGCCAACAGCAGTCCCAGCATCATGCCGGCAGGTCCCCCGCCGGCAATGCAGCATTGCGCCGATAGAATCTCTGAGGTCATGACAGCCACCTTCTCTCACTCCAGTTTTTCAACCCGGAGACCGAGCAGGCGGAACAATTTTCGACGGGGGTTTTCTCGGTGATCCAGAAAAGGCAGAAGAAGCTTCAGTGCCTCCCGCTGCAACGTCCCCGCAGTTCGAGGACCATAGATTCGGCGCGGTACACCAGGAAATCAGGTCGATACCGCACCCCCTCTGTGAGCTTGAGCGCGAAGGGTTCGTACCACCAATCCAAGATCTCCCCCGCCCGTTTCCGCGCTTCAAGCTCCTGGGCATACGCCGCTTCCCACTTGCTGCGGTACACTTGGCGAGTGGCACCGCCCTTTAGCTGTAGCCCTTCAGGCAAATCGAATTCTTTTCCCATGAGTCTCGCTTTCATACTGAAACTCCTTGATGCCGCTGCATAAAGGCTCCGCGTAGTCCACCGAGCTGTCCAAGAAGCTCACTTGCTGGCCTTCTGCCACTACGACCGAGAGATATCAAGCCGCTTGGTTCGTGATGGGATGGCTCATTTGCGTCCCCCCTCAATCCGCCAGCCACTCCCATACGGATTGCGCGGACTGTCGGGGGCGTAGGGATTGCCGGCACCATACGGATTATTCAGCGAGTCTGGTGAGTACGGTGATCCGTACCGACCGTACGGATTGCTGGTCGAGTTTGGATCGTAGGGATTGGTGCTCAGCTTGCCCCGGTAGGTGCCCTCCTGATCATAGAGACGCGGTGCATCAGTCGCATAGGGATTGGTCGCCGAGTGATTACTGAAGGGGCTCCCAGCGGGGCTGTAGGGGTTGGCCAACCCCTTCGGGCTATACGGGCTGCCGGCTCCATAAGGATTTGCGGCCGAGTTGGGGTTGTAGGGGTTGGCGCTGAGATCTCCAAGGTATTCAGCGTGTACCAGCCCTGGCACTAGGCCAAGTAGCAGCAGCATGAGCAGTCTCATGGCGCACCTCCTGGCTATCACGTTGGTGAAAGGCTAGGCCGATTGCCTAGGAGTGTCAAGGCGAGGCTTTGCGGCAGGCGGGGGCCTATTTAGAGCATTCGACGATGTAGTTAGCAAAAGGAGTTCCAATCACCAGCAGGTAGTGACGCGCCCCGATGAACTGGTGCGGCAATACGTGGAACGCTGCTGTTGCTGCGGCATGATGACTACGTTCCCGCCACCACTAGCACTCGCGGGCTGAGCTTAGTTGAACTTCACTGAAATACAACCCTTGTAGGCCTCGGTTCCTGGTGTGAGTCCTTCCTTTTCGCATTGTTGACCGAAATAGGTTGCTTGGATGCGGGCTGCGGCTACCCATTCCTCCTCGTTTTTGGCTTGCTGGGTAAACACCTCCGACCAGAATAAGGTGCCTGCTCCCAAGATGATTCTCGTAAAGACCTTCCCAGTGGCTTCCGCTGCATGGTCGTCGTCTCGCACGATGAGGGTGCTGCAACTAGTTAGGCACAGTAGAAGGATGACCGCGATCCATTTCATGGGGCACCTCTCCGCCGCTTTAAATCGCTTCTTCGGCTCCTACGGGTATGCGGTGAAGGCCTCGTTGTACCAGGAACAGCCTATCCCAAAGCCATCATGGGGGACCCGCACATCATTGAATGGATCGCCCAGGTCCATAAGACCACCAAGTGGACTACCTCGGGCTACACGAGCGCCTTGAGCCTGGCCGCCACCGGTGTGCTCTGTGGGCTCAATGCCACCACCCACTGGCTCGGGCATGATGTGCTCAAACAATTCGGCGCAATCCCAACCAAAGCGTGAGTGATCTGGGATGGCAAGGTCTTCACCGCCGCTGGCATATCATCAGGAATTGATATGTCCCTCACACTCGTGGCCGAGGAATTCGGCGCGAATGACGCGCACCTGACCTAACTCTTGATCAAGTACGACCTGCAGCCGCTGTTCAATACCGGCAGCCCTGATAAAAGACTACAAATGATCATGAACGAAGCACGCAAGACATTTACCAAGCTGCAAGCGTGGGCACATCACTGAGCGACCAGCCTCGCTGGCCAGTTCTTGTTCAACGGTCTATTTGGGTCAACAGGAACCTGCAGGGATCAACTGTTTCATTCACTCTGGCATTACGCTTCGTCGGGGTTGAGATTGATCTTCGAGGCAGGTTTTACTTTCTCTCGCGAACTCGTCCGTTTGATTGAACCTAGGATTTTGGGAGTCTTTGTCGTCACGTCGGCATTTTGTGCCCGATGCAACAGCGCATGGTCCATGAGGACGAGTGCCATCATGGCCTCAGCGATCGGCGTGGCGCGGATGCCAACACAGGGATCGTGGCGACCGTTGGTTTCGATCATGACCGGCTTGCCCTGCTTATCGATCGACTTGCGTGAAATGCGGATGCTCGATGTGGGTTTGATCCCGATCGTGACGACGATATCCTGCCCGGTTGAGATGCCGCCGAGAATGCCGCCGGCGTTGTTGGAGATAAACCCTTCCGGCGTCAGTTCGTCGCCATGTTCGGATCCACGCTGAGTCACTGAGGCAAAGCCAGACCCAATTTCGACGGCCTTAACGGCATTGATACTCATCATAGCACCTGCGATGTCGCCGTCTAATTTCGCATAGACCGGGGCGCCCCATCCGACCGGAACATGCTCCGCCACCGTCGTAATCTTGGCACCAACAGAATCCCCCGCCTTTCGCAATTCGTCCATGAAGGATTCCAGTTTAGGAACGATATCCGAATCAGCAGAGAAGAATGGGTTCTGTCCCACGGCTTCCCAATTCTTGAACGGCAACTCATGCGGCCCAAGCTGGCTGAGATAGCCACGAATGACCACACCATACTTCTCACTCAACCATTTTTGCGCAATCGCCGCTGCCGCAACCCGAACAGCTGTCTCACGGGCTGAGGCTCTTCCCCCGCCACGATGATCGCGAATCCCGTACTTCTGCCAATAGGTATAATCCGCGTGCCCGGGCCGGAAAGTATCGATCAAATTCTCGTAATCTCGGCTGCGCTGATCCTCGTTGCGAATCAGCAACGCGATTGGCGTGCCCGTGGTCTTTCCCTCAAATACACCTGAGAGAATTTCAACGGTATCTGATTCCTGTCGCTGTGTGACGTGGCGAGACGTACCGGGCTTGCGCCGATCGAGATTTTTTTGGATATCTTCCACTGAGAGAGCCAGACCGGGTGGACACCCATCGACGACGCAGCCAATCCCCGGCCCGTGGCTTTCGCCAAACGAGGTGACGGTGAAGATTCTGCCGAACGTATTGCCGGCCATGCAGATGACGCGCTCCCTACTCGATCAGATCCAGTTTGATGCGCAGTTCCTTGAGTTGATCGGTACTGACGGACGACGGGGCATCGGTCAACGGACATTGTGCCCGCTGGGTTTTCGGAAATGCAATCACGTCCCGAATCGAATCAGCGCCGCCCAACAGCATCACGAGCCGGTCCAGACCAAACGCGATCCCCCCGTGCGGCGGCGCCCCATAATCCAGCGCCTCCAGCAAAAAGCCAAACTTCGCCTGCGCCTGTTCCTTGTTGATGCCGAGCAGGTCCAGAATCTTCAGCTGAATCTCGCTTCGATGGTTGCGGATACTCCCCCCACCGATTTCGCTGCCATTCAGCACCATGTCATAGGCCTTCGCTCGTACTTTAAGCGGATCGGATCCCAGCAGAGTCAGATCTTCGTCCATTGGCGCGGCAAAGGGGTTGTGCATAAATACATACCGCTTTTCTTCAGGCGAATAGTCGAGCAACGGAAACTCGGTCACCCATAGTGGCTTCCAGACAGTCTTGTCGATCAGGTTCAATTCCTCGCCTAGCAGCAGCCTGATACGTCCCAATACATCATGGACAATCGCCGGCTTGTCCGCGCCGAACAAAACAAGATCACTCGGCTTGGCTTCCGGCAACGCAGCGCCGAACGCCTTGGCATCGAGGAATTTGGCGATGACCGATTCCAACTGGCCTTCAGCCGTGATCTTGAGCCACGCCAGGCCCTTCGCGCCGAAACTCTTGGCCGTTTCGCCCAAGGCATCGATCCGAGTCCGCGACAGCCCGGCGCCACCTTTAACAATCAACGCCTTGACGATCCCCCCTTTGACCTCCGCATCCTTGAACACCTTAAAATCGCTCGCGGCACCGAACGCCGTCACATCATAGAGCGGCATATCGAAGCGCAGATCGGGTTTGTCCGACCCATACCGTCCCATGGCCTCGGCATAGGTCATGCGCAGGAACGGCGTCGACAGCTGCACGCCGCCGGCTTCCCTGAAAAGCGTGACGATCATCCGCTCCATCAATGCCATCACGTGATCGCGATCGACGAACGACAATTCGAGATCGATTTGCGTGAACTCCGGTTGCCGGTCATTGCGCAGATCTTCGTCGCGAAAACAGCGGGCGATTTGATAGTACCGGTCGACGCCGCTCACCATCAGCACCTGCTTAAACAGCTGCGGGGATTGCGGAAGGGCGAAAAATTGGCCGGCGTTCACACGGCTGGGCACCAAGTAGTCCCGCGCGCCCTCAGGCGTACTCTTGGTCAACACTGGCGTGTCGACTTCGAGAAAGCCCTCGGCATTGAGAAAATTGCGAGCCGCTTGCGAAATCGCGTGACGCATGCTCAACAACCGCTGCATCTTGGGCCGCCGCAGATCAAGATAGCGGTATTTCAGACGAATGGCCTCGGTCACTTCGGCCTCATCTTCGATCATAAAGGGCGGTGTCTTGGCTTCGCTTAAGATCTCCACCGCATCCACAAACACTTCGATCTCGCCGGTCGGCAAGTTAGGGTTTCTGGAATTATCCGGGCGGGTCATGACCTGTCCGGAAATCGACACCACACACTCGCTCCGCAACGTGTGGGCGGCCCTGTGGATGACGGCATTGCGTTCGGCGTTGAACACCACCTGTGTTAGGCCGGTGCGATCGCGCAAATCGATAAACATGACGGCGCCATGATCCCGGCGCCGCTGCACCCAACCGTTCAATACGACGAATTGCCCCACGTGCTGCTTGGCCAACTCACCGCACCGATGTGTTCGCTGTATCATCGTCGTTATCCTACTTTCGCTTTCTTTGGACGGGCCCATCCTTCTCGCCATACTGGCTTTCGCCGGCGGGTGGGAAGTGTCCCCTCGCGCTCAACTATGTCGACGCGTTCTTCGACCAACTCCCGCAAGGCATTGGCTTCTCGGTCGGTCAAGAACCGAAACTCCCCCGGTTCCAGCCCTCCCAGCACCAACGATCCCATCTTAATCCTGGTCAAGCGAATCACTGGATGGCCGACCGACTCCAGCATCCGCTTCACTTGGTGCTTACGCCCTTCTCGAATCGTGACTTCTAGCCACGAATTCACCTCCGCCTTGCTGACTTTCTTCACCTGTGCCGGACTAGTCATCCCATCTTCAAGCCTCACCCCGCGTTCCAGTTGCCCAATCTCTTCATCCGTTAAAATACCTTTAACCTTGATCAGATAGGTCTTGGATACATGATAGCGGGGATGCAGGAGCGCCTGAGCCAATTCGCCATTGTTCGTCAGCAGCATCAATCCTTCGCTGTCGAAGTCCAGCCGGCCAACGGGAAACACCCGGACGGACACCCCGCGTAGAAAATCCTTGACAGTCGGTCTCCCCCCCGGATCGTCCAGTGTGGACATGACATGCTTCGGCTTATTCAACATGAGATAGACGAACGGCTGCGCGGCGGTCAAATGTTTCCCATCCACCTTCACATGGTCTCGCCCTGAATCGACCTTCGTCCCCAATGCTGTCACGATCTTGCCGTTGACGGTCACCCGCCCGGAAACAATCAGCTGTTCCGCCTTCCGGCGCGACGCGAGCCCCGTCCCGGCAATCAGTTTTTGGAGTCGAACGTCCATCTTCCTCATTCGCCATGCGTCACACGTGAAAGATTCTCTCTCACGTATAACGGTTGACGCATAACGTCTTATTCCCACTCTATTGTTGACGGCGGCTTGGAGCTGATGTCGTAGACCACCCGATTCACGCCCTTCACTTCGTTGATGATCCGGCTGGACATTCGGCCCAAGACCTCGTTAGGAATCTTCGCCCAATCGGCGGTCATGCCGTCCACGCTCGTAACAGCACGAATCGCAAGGACATGCTCGTAGGTCCGCTGATCCCCCATGACGCCGACCGTCCGAATCGGCAACAGCACCGCAAAAGCTTGCCAGATGTCCCGATAGAGTCCTGCGCTCCGAATTTCTTGATCCACGATTGTTTCCGCTGCGCGCAAAATCGCCAATCGCTCCGGCGTCACCGCACCCAGCACGCGAATCGCGAGGCCTGGACCGGGAAATGGCTGGCGCCAAATGATGTCCTCCGGCAACCCCAGTTCTTTTCCTAACACCCGCACTTCGTCTTTGAAGAGCTCTCGCAGCGGCTCAATGAGTTTGAGCTTCATACGCGCAGGCAAACCACCGACGTTGTGATGCGTCTTGATCGTCGCCGACGGGCCTTTGAAACTGACGCTCTCGATCACGTCCGGATACAGCGTGCCCTGGACGAGATATTTGACGCCCGTCAGCTTCTTGGATTCCGCCTCGAAGTGCTTGATGAACTGCCGACCGATGATCTTGCGCTTTCGTTCCGGGTCCGTCACATTCTTGAGACCGGCCAGAAACGGCTTCGTGGCGTCGAGGGTACGGAGATTGAGGTGCAGCTGCGACGCGAATGTCTTCTGCACCTGATTGCGCTCCCCCTCGCGCAATACCCCATTATCGACGAAGATGCAGGTCAATTGGTCGCCGATCGCACGATGCGTGAGCGCGGCTGCCACCGAGGAATCGACTCCCCCACTCAAGGCGCAGATCACCCGTGCTTTGCCAACCTGTTCACGAATCTGTTTCACCGCCGTCTCAACATATGACTGCATCGTCCAGGTCGGCTTGCAGCTGCAAATCTCATAGACAAAGTTGCGGAGGATCGCCGCCCCTTCGGGCGTGTGGGCCACCTCGGGATGGAATTGCAGGCAATAGATCCGCCGTTTGCGGTCATCTCGTTTCATCGCAGCGATCGGTGAATTATCCGTACGTGCGATGGACCGGAACCCCGGTGGCATCCGCTCGATCCGGTCGCCATGCGACATCCATACGGTGGTCGTGCTGCCCTGCCCAATGCCCTTAAACAGATCTTCGGTGGCGTCGAGCTTGAGCTCGGCCCGGCCATATTCCCGATGCGCGGACTTGGCGACTACTCCACCGGACAGATGCGTCACCAACTGCATGCCGTAGCAGATACCCAGAATCGGGATGCCTTGATCAAACAGCTCTTTGGCGACGGTCGGGGCTTTCTTCTCATAGACGCTCGAGGGGCCCCCTGAGAGCACGATCCCCCGAGGGCGATAAGCCAAGACCGTAGCCGGTGGAACCGTGCAGGGGAGAATTTGGGAATAGACCTGTGCTTCGCGAATTCGGCGGGCAATCAGCTGAGTATACTGCGACCCAAAATCGAGAACCAGAATTCTATCGTGCCAGAGTTCCATGGGAGGTCAACCATCATACGTCAATCGAAAATCTCATGAAAGACCGATCATATCATCAGGCCGATTGACGGTTCACGCTTGACAATTGACGCACACTCACTCCCAATCTATCCGGTAGTTCGGCGCTTCCTTGGTAATGATGACGTCGTGCACGTGGCTTTCTCGAAGGCCCGCCACCGTTTGACGAATAAATGTGGCGTTCTGTTGCAGATCGGTAATCGTCTTGCACCCGCAATACCCCATCCCTGACTTGACCCCGCCGACCAGCTGATAGACCACGGCAGCCAACGGACCTTTATACGGTACGCGCCCTTCAATCCCCTCGGGCACCAACTTCTGGGCTACCCGTCCTCCTTGCCCGTATCGATCTCCGCCCCCGCGTTCCATTGCACCGATCGAACCCATCCCGCGATAGACCTTATAGGTTCTGGCCTGATAGAGTACGGTTTCCCCAGGCGATTCCTCGGTGCCGGCCAGCAACCCCCCGAGCATGACCGCTGACGCGCCGGCCGCCAGCGCTTTGGTGATGTCTCCCGAAAACTTGATGCCGCCGTCGGCGATCACCGGCACACCGCTGCCGCTCAGCACCTTGGCGCAATCGGCAATCGCCGTCAATTGGGGCATCCCGGCCCCGGACACAATCCGCGTTGTGCAGATCGATCCGGGCCCCACCCCGACCTTCACCGCATCGACACCCATCTTGAGCAGATCCTTGGCCGCCTCGGCCGTGCCGATATTACCGGCAATCAACTCAATCTCTGGGTGCTGCTTTTTGATCATCCTCACGGTATCCAAGACCGCTTGTGAATGGCCGTGCGCCGTATCGACGACCATCAGATCCACGCCGAATTTCTTGAGCAACTGCACCCGTTCTTCGGTGTCCGGCCCAACGCCTACTGCCGCCCCGACCCGCAGCCGGCCATGTACATCCTTGCAGGCATTTGGGTACTTGATACGCTTTTCGATATCCTTGATCGTAATGAGCCCCTTCAGTTCGAACTGCTTGTTTACCACCGGCAGCTTTTCAATGCGATGCTCATGGAGGATTTCCCGCGCTTTCTCCAGGCTGATGCCTTCCGAAGCCGTGATCAGCTTTTCCCGCTTCATCACCTGGGACACTTTGAGAGCCATGCGGTTTTCGAAGCGCAAGTCGCGGTTTGTGAGAATGCCCACAAGCTTGCGCCCCTTGGTCACGGGTATACCGGAAATCCGATACCGCGCCATGAGATTGTGCGCGTCGCGAATCGTTTGGTCTGGCGATATCGTCACCGGATCGAGAATCATACCACTTTCCGACTTCTTCACTTTATCGACTTCCATGGCCTGATCGGCCGGCGACAAGACCCGATGAATAATCCCAATCCCGCCTTCGCGAGCCATGGCAATGGCCAACCGCGCTTCGGTCACTGTATCCATCGCCGCACTGACCAGCGGAATGTTGATGCGGATATTGCGCGACACGAAGGTGCTGGTTTGGACCTCATTCGGTAGCACCTGTGAATTGGCCGGCACAAGCACCACGTCATCGAAGGTCAATCCTTGTCTCAGCTCTTTGTCTAACATGATGACTCCCCTTACACCTTGAGACTTCCTGGCACTCGCGTCAACTCAGCGGCTACTTCAGCCTCTTCCTGCAACCGCTCGCTACCCTCGTCAGACGGCATAAATTGCTGCACGCGTGTGTTTCCGCTATCGACGATGAACACACTGCCCTTCGTATCCACGGTGATCCCATAGGGGAAATTGAACTGGCCGTCGCCGTTCCCGAACCCACCCCATTGCGCAATAAAATTACCTTCCCGATCGAATTTCTCGATGCGGTGGTTGCCCGTATCCGACACATACACGTCGCCCACACCGTCCACGGCGATCCCCCATGGAGAACGGAGCTGTCCCGCCTCCTGTGCGAGCGGACTGCTGGCATGGCCGGCCTCCGCACTGCCGCCCCATTTGGTGAGCAGCTGTGGAAGCACGTTAGTGCTAGTGTCGAACTTTTGGATGCGGTGATTGCCCATATCCACCACATAGACCGACCCGTCGCTCTGGTCCACGGCAATCCCGCGCGGAAAATAAAACTGGCCGTCGCCATTCCCGAAACTACCCCAGGCCATGATGAACTCGCCGCTCATGTCGAACTTCTGCACCCGGAAATTCGCGCTGTCCACTACATAGACAAAGCCGCGCACCCGGTCGATCGCGATGCCCCAGGGCGCATTGAACTGACCCTCACCATTGCCACGCGAACCGAATTTCATCAGATAGCCGCCCAGTTTACCATCGAACTTCTGCACACGATGGTTGTTCGTATCCACCACCCACACATCGCCCTTGCCGTCGCAGGCGATCCCGGTGGGATTGTGGAAGTTCGCGTTTGCCGCGCCGAAGTTACCCCACAGAATAATGAAGTTGCCGGTAGGATCGAACTTCTGAATGCGATTATTCCCGTTGTCCGTGACAAACAACGCCCCCTGCTGATCGATGCACAGGCCATACATCGGTGCCATGAACTCGCCGCCATGCAGCAACGACGCGCCCCGGCCCGGCTTGCCCCACTTTGCGACACAGAGATAACCGGAGGTATTGACCAAAATCGTGGCGCTGGCGGGTGTGGACACGTTGTTGCCGACGTCCTTGAACCAAGCATAAATGGTTTTCTGCCCGTCGCCCGGAGACAGAATGAAGGGGACCGTCGCGCCAAATTTCAACGCCGGTGTCACTTCGACCCAGCCGGGTGTGCCGGCCATCGGCGTCAACGGGCTCTCCGACACAAAGTACGCAGCCACGCCCGTATCCACGTCGTTGGCCGAAACTGTAACCACGACCTCGGGCGAATTCGTCATGAACGCGCCATGGTTGATGACGACATAGGGGTTTTGCGGCGCCGTGATGTCAATGAGCACCGGTATTGCCGTGACTTCCTCCGACAAGCCGCTTTCCGTCTCGTCTTCAAATGAAGCCGTGATCGCGTAAAAATATGGCGTGTCGTTGGTCAGCCCTGTGTGGGTATAGGGGTTGGTCACGCCTTCGATCTTGGTCGCGCCTTGAGGAGTCAGCTGTGGTGCCGTACTAAAATAGAGGTTATACGAGACGGCTCTCGGCACATCCATCCAGCTCAGAAACACTTCCGTATCACCGGCCTTCACCGCCACCGACCGGGGCGGCTGTGCGCCATCTTCTATGTAGGCCTGCGCCGGCCCCTGCTTACCACGGTTCTGTTCTTCTTCGGTCGGCACGTACTTGAGCACCCGACCGTTGCCGCTGTCGACGACAAAAACACAGCCCTGCTTGTCCACTGCAATCCCATAGGGGAAATTCATCTGTGCGTCTGTTTTGCCGCGATTGCCGAAGGCACACAGAAAGGTCCCGTTGCCATCAAATTTTTGTACCCGATGGTTCCCGCTATCGACCACATAGACGTTGCCCAGCGCGTCGCAGGCAATGCCCCAAGGGGACTTGAACTGTCCTGGCCCGCTGCCTTCACGCCCCCATTTGGTCAAGAAACTCCCGCGTGGATCGAACTTCTGGATGCGATTATTGCTCTCGTCAGCCACATAGATGTTCCCGACAAAATCGACTGCCACGCCGCGCGGGAAAAAGAATGCACCGTCAAAACTGCCGTCGCGGCCCCATTTCAAGAGCGGTTGTCCGTCGGATTGGAACTTCTGAATCCTGGCGTTACTTGTATCGGAGACATAGACGTTGCCTTCTTGATCCGTGGCTAGCCCCCACGGCACGTCGAACTTGCCCATGTCGGCGCCACGCCACGCGAATCCGAACTTGCCCCAGGCTTTTTGAACGTTCCCTTCCAGATCGAACTTCTGGACGCGATTGTTGCCACTGTCCGCAACGTACACCACATCGTCCGGCCCGACCGCTAACCCGCGCGGATAGTAAAACCGTCCCTCTTGCGAACTGGGTTCACCTCCCCAACGGACTAGAAACTTTCCCGCCTTGTCGAACTTTTGAATTGAATGGTTGTCGGTGTCCGCCACGTACAAATTGCCGTCCTTGTCGAGTGCGATGCCGGTGGGCGAACTGAGTTCTCCATCACCCACGCCTTCTTGGCCGATCACCATTGCCAACAAATAGGGGGAGGGAATCGCCATGACTTCCTGCGATTCCAGGCTCTCACCTTTCGGCGTGACTACTGTGACGACATAGTGATAACAGGTGCCATTGGCAAGATCGTCATGCACGAACGGGCTCGTGGCACCTTCCAAGCAAGTTGCCTTGTCTTTCTTCACACCGATGACAGTTTTGAAATCGTCCGCACTGGCGATGGGGCGGGTCAGTTCAGAAAATTTGATCTGGACGCCCTTGGTGGTCTGGAAGTAGAGATTGTAATACATGGCCCCCGGCACCGGATCCCACGTAATAGTGACGCGCCCATTGCCCGCTTTCGCGTGGACGTTTGCCGGCGCGGACGGAAGCTCGTCCTCCTCCGCGACCAAATCGCCGCTCCCCCACTCACCCTGAATACCTTCAACGGATAGCCGCCCAGGCGTGAACCGGAAGAGTTCGTCAAACAGCCAAGCCTTCATCACAGCAGGTACCTCGTGTTGCTAGAGATGACTGATCGCAAGAATTTATGGATGTTTCAAGGAGTTATGCTCGGATTATGGAGTCTAGCAAAGCGCTGGAAAGAGAGTCAAGGAACGGCTAGGCCACATCTCTCGTGATGCGGACCATCGAACAGATTGTGAGCCTTCCGTGAACGCACTCATACGGCTGAACAATTCGACATGATGGGATGAGACAGCGGGGGGTTCGGAATTTCGGACAGGGTGCTACGTGGACGCCTGACTTCACCAAAGCCGCTGAGCGGTGGCGACACAAAGGCGCGCGGCTATAGCGCGCACGAGACGGAATCACGGAGCAGCC
>VGXB01000006.1 GCA_016873515.1 Nitrospira sp. | reverse complement strand
GTTTACCACGATCATGCTGGACAACGAAGTCTACGGCAATACCGGGGGGCAAGAGAGCGGTATGACCAATCGAGGGGCCGTGCTGAAGATGGCCCCGCTCGGCAAGAAATTTGAGAAAATGGACATGCTGCAAATGGCGAAGGTCGCTGGATGCGCGTATGTAGCCACGGTGGTGCCAAATAATCCGCGGCGCGTAGAAAGCGTGATCAAGAAGGCCGTGTTGATCGCCCGCGAAGTCGGGTCGACCTACATTCAGGCCTACACGTCCTGCAACATCGAGTACGCGATTCCAACCGACAAGGTCATGGAAGACGCCAAGACGGTCGAGAATGACCGGTATCAATTCACGGAATATGTCAGCGAAGAAGCGAAGCAATACCTCACTGAGCGCTATGGCTATAAGGAGTTTCTCGCTAAGCCGGCTGCTGCGATTCCCAATAAGGCTTAGGTATTCACGGGGAGGTTGACCATGGCGAAGCGTTTCAATATTCGAATGGCGGGCGTCGGCGGGCAAGGTGTCGTCACCGGCTCGCATATTCTCAGTACTGCCGTCATCAATGCCGGCGGCGAAAGTACGATCGTTCCGTTTTACGGGTCGGAAAAGCGGATGGCACCGGTTGAGAGCTACGTTCGCGTCTCGGATGAAGCGATTTATGAGATCGGCGAGATTACGTTCCCGCACATCATTATCATTTTCCACCCTCAAGTGATTACGCACGGCAAGTCCTACACGATGCCATTTTACTTTGGGTTGAAGGAAGACGGGATTGCGTTGATCAACAACGACGGGCCGATGAAGCTGCATAAAGATCAAGCCCGCGAATTGGAAGAGCGCCGTGCGAAGCTCTACTATTTCCCGGCAACGAAGACCTCATTGGATGTTGCGGGCATGGATCTCGCCACGAACATGGCGTTGATGGGTTGTATTGGAGCGATCACCGGGCTGACGAGCATGGCAGGGCTGGATCAGGCCGTGAAGGATCGGTTTCTTGGCAAAGGATTCGTAGTGTCGGGCGGCACGGCGGCATTGGATAGTGTCGTCGAGCGAAAGTTCAAGAAGAAACAGGAACTCATTGAGAAAAATGTTGCTGTAATGCGGGCGGGCTGGAACTATGCCGTCGATAAAGGGTGGGCGGCCAAAGAGATTCAGCGCGCGGAGGAACCAGCCGCTGCGGCAGCCGTGTAAAGGAGTGCCATGTATCTTGTAGCTGATATTAGCGTCGATATCTGTGCCGCGAAGAGTTGCAAGCTCTGCACGCAGTATTGTCCTGAAGCCAATACGATTCAGTACAGCGACGAAATAGGCAAGGACAAAGGATTCAAGTACGGGTCAGCCTATGTGGCTGTGGATCGCTGTAAGGGCTGTGCGCAGTGCGTGTGGGTTTGTGACAATATGGCGAAGAACAATGCAATCAAGATGATCATGATCGATCAGTTGCCGAAGGCGGCGTTGACCGAAAACATTACGTATAGTGAAAAGAGCACGACGGCTGTGTTAGCCAGTCCGGTCGTCGGATAAGTGCAGGAAAGGGGAAGGGGCGTGGCAACAACAGATGCGAGAGAACATATTATTGTGCCGGGGCCGGCTGGCTTCCATCCTCCCTCAGCCGCACAGTTGGGCGTGTCGCTGCCGGATCCTGGGCAGGGCCTGTTTTATGGCCTGCTTGAGCCGAATGAAGAAGTGGTCATCGAAGAGATGGCGAGAAAGATGTTGACTAGCCCGAATGCGACCATTTTCCCGGGGCCAATGTTGCTCTGGGCATGGAATGATCACGCAGTGGAAAAAGCCAAGGCAACGCTGGAAATCGCCGCGCAGATTCCGGAAGTCATGATCATCCCAATGCCGGACTACCGGCCAAAGTATCCGAAGATTGACCCGGAAGAAGTGATCAACCCCAATCACCCGAACCTGACGATTTGGGGCAATAAGATCGAGGCCTGCATCTTCATCGGTGTGCATTGCCACTACGCAAACTTAACCCTCAAGATGATCCGAGCGGGAACGAATTGCTGCACGATGGCTATTTGCGCCGAACAGGGCCACGAAGATGCCATGCTCACGATTCGGGACGCCGGTACCCTTAAGATCAAACGTGTTGCGCAGATCTTTAAAAGGGTGCGCGAAGAAATGGGTATCAAGCTTCCAGCAAATGGGGAGAACGTGCGCTTTACCGGTACGCAATCGAAGGTCCACGGTGGTAAGACCCATGCAAATCCTCTGGAATTCGCGCCAACACCTGGGGAGAGCGGCAGCGCGGCCATGTTCGGCCATACTGCCGAACAAATGAAGCGGGAAGGATAAGATCGGGCTGAAACGCTCGATTTAGCCAAGAGGTGCAACTATGAGCGAAACTGAAGTCAAAACAAATCCTCAAGGTGATCCGATCACCAGTGTAGCGGCTCCACCCAGCGCGGCCAAGAAAGATCCGCACGCCGAGGCCAAACGGCAAAAAGTGGTGACGCCGGAGTACATGTTCCACGAAGCACCGCGGACCAAGGAATTCATCACCGGCAGCGAAGCGGCGAAAGAGGCCATCCGCCGTTCGAACGTGGATTTGGCCATCGCCTATCCGATCACTCCGCAATCGGAAACCATGCAGCTTGTGGGTGTGCTCTATGGCGAAGGTTATGTGAAAGAATATTATCGGGGCGAAGAAGAAGTCGGCGTCATGGCAGCCATCGCCGGTGGGTCCCGCTCTGGTGTTCGTTGTTATACGGCGACTGCGGGTCCCGGCACGTTGCGTGGGTTGGAAGGGATCGCTTCCTGGCCAGGCCACCGTCTTCCAGTTGTCGCGATGTTCACCTGCCGTGTGGTCAACGCGCCGCTCGCTATTCAGCCGGATAACATCGAAGTCTCGTATTTATTGAACTGCGGCATGATCGTATTTCACGCCGAAAACCAGCAAGACATGTTCGACTTTACCATGGCGGGATTCACGATCAGTGAAAAGAACGATGTGACGTTGCCAGTCGGCGTCTGTTGTGACGGGTTCTTCGTGACACACGCGCGCGGCTATGTGCGCATGCAAGACCGTGGAATTAAGTTGCCGCCGCGAGAAGCCTGGCGTGGCGCAGTGCCAGTACTTGACGCGGAGAATCCTCCCGCTCGCTTGTCTCGCGATGCCCCGGTCCAAAAGTCCAACTTCATGGCGTACAACATTCACGCTGTGTGGCAACAGGAAGTGTGGGCAGCTGTGGAGCGGTCACGCAGGTACATCCATAAGTACATGGGCGGATTGCTCACAGCAGAGAACATCGAAGGTGCCGAAGCGATCATCATCGCCTCCGGAAGTGCAGCGGCACAATCTCGGGAAGCCGTGCGCCTCTGCAAAGAGAAAGGCCTGAACGTTGGCTTGATCAAGGTTCGTTCGCTCCGTCCGTTCCCGACCCAGGAATTGCGTCAGCTTTGCGGCAAGGCCAAGCTGATCGTGGTGCCGGAATTCAACTACGTCGGCTGGTTGGCCAAGGAAGTTGCCACGGCGATCTACGGCTTTTCGAAAGCCAAGATCATCGGCGGTCCGCGTGTCTACGGCGGTCAATCGATGCCGGTGGAATTGATCGTGGACGAAGTCGAGTCCGGTTTGACCGGCAAGAAGTCCACAAACGTTGCCATGTCACAAATCATGGGGGGGACTGTTAATCCTGACGAAGTCGCCCATTTTATGCGCAGTATTTAGAATCGCACGAGAGAGAAAGATGAAAGCCCGTCAGGCACTGTACCTGACGGGCTTTCGTCTTTCTCCGCCTTCAGCCAACAGCTATCAGCTGAAAGCTAATGGCCCATCACTAGCTCTGTATCTCATCCTCCACCATTTCTTCGCTCATCGGCATGCCGTAGGCCACGTATTTGGCATAGGAGAGATAGATCGACGCACTGTCCGTCATGGCCTTTGATCCCGCCGTCAGCCGTATGACCTTGTCGGATCCAGGTGGTTCGATGTTCTGCAACATGGACACGTGATCGTGGAGAAGCCTGATATAGCGCTCCACCGCTGATTCGACGTCTTTGTAGGCCTTCATAATGTCGTCTGTCATAGTTGTCCTCCCTGATGCGGTGAGCATACACTAGGCTTATGCAACGCCACAACGCCACAGTCTCCTCGCTATTACTCCAAGTCATCGAGGAGATTCTTTCTGTGAAGGCGATGTCAGATGCTCGATTCGTGCAGGCCGTAGCTGGACTCTCGCGGCTCTTTACCAGGGAACGGGACGCGATCAGCCGGGCCTATTTGGATGATCCTATCCTAGCAGCCGCGTATCTGAGGTACTTTCTTCCAGTTAACCTATCGAAGATCCAGATCTTACTTGATGAGATGCCTGTCCCTGAAGACAGCCGTCGATTCTCTGTGTTGGATCTCGGCTCTGGGCCTGGAACGGGAGCGCTAGCCGTACTCGACTGGTGGTATCGCCGTCGCTTCTCGTCCGCACTCTCCGTCGTGGCGCTGGATAATGTGCCTGAGACAATTCGTCAAGCGAATCAGCTATGGAATGGGTACTGCCGAGCAACAAGGATCACCCAGGCGAGACTATATACGTACGAAGGAGACCTCGAACGAAGAACATGGTTAGCGCAAATAAGGGGAAAGGCTCCGTTCGATCTCATCATTCTCGCTAATTGTCTGAACGAACTGTATGTGGGCTCGAAGGATCCGATTGAGACACGGACTCGTCTGGTGGCCGAGGCATTCATGCTGCTGGCTACGCATGGCACCATGATGATTGTCGAGCCGGCCTTGCGGGACACGTCGCGCGCGATGCTTCAGGTGCGTGACCGGCTGCTTCAAGAAAGGATCTGCACAGTCTTTAGTCCCTGCTTTCATGAGAACAGCTGCCCGGCGTTGATCAATCCACACGACTGGTGCCATGAAGAACGCACATGGAAAACACCGGAATCGATTCAACGGATGGACAAGGAAGTCGGCTTCATCAAAGACGCGCTGAAATTCTCCTATTTGCTACTGAGGAAAGACGGCAAGACGATTGTCGAACGGCGGCCGGATGTGTACCGAGTGGTGAGCGAGCTGCGGGAGATGAAGGGGGAGAAACGGGCCTGGTTATGCAATGAGACAGGCAGGCCTGAGGTGGGTCGCCAAGATCGGCTCGCATCACCGCAAAACGAAGCATTTAGTCAGTGGCATCGCGGGGCGATTGTACAAATTGAACGGATTGTTCATAAAGAGCGACATGGTAAGGTGTCGGCGTTAGGACGGATTGAACAAAGTTCTGGTGTGAAGATTATTCGTCCGGTCTAACGAAGGTCTGGATGAACGGTGTGCGTGTTCGGCGCGGATCGTCAAGTTGAGTCTGAGACGGTAGCGGCGACCCACTCGAATTGGTTTAAATGGCGTGAAATAGCCCTAATCGGCACACAAAGAACCATCAGCGCCATCAAGAGAACCTCACGTTGCTCGCCCCTGTAAAACCTAAGACTCTTTATTTAATTTCCACTGCCTGGCAACAGATGACTTTTCTAAATGGTTTCCGTGTAACAGTCTAGCCGTTCCGTCAAATAGATCACTTATAAGATCGGCAGCAAGTCTAGCAACTGTGGTTCTTAGACCGCGAGGCGGCATTATTGATGATCAACATTGACAGGTAGCCGGTTTAAGTTCTGCATTTCTTGCGTAAGCACTTCTGACAAATGATTGAACTGCACCTTCGTCATACCCTTGCAAGCGATCAATGGGACGCCAAGTGACTGCATACCAACTTATCTTGTTGGGACGGCAACCTTTAACAGTCTTGTAAATGAAACCAGCCGCTAGTAACTCACGTTTTGCTCTTGTGATGGTGTCTGCACTTGTCCATCTACGTTTACGCAAGAATGCATACGATGCCAGCAATCTTCCGTTGTTATCAAAACAGTACTGTCAATCGATTTCAATTAAAAGAGACCTTGCTGGATGTGACAAATTTTTATAAGCGGCAGAATCAATAACCGGAAAAGGTACAGCTACGAAGCGCCCCTGATCGTGATCAATGGCGGCGCGTGTTCGAGGTTCAGGCTGAGCATAGTGTGACCTCAGCAAGGTTGCGACGCCAAGCAGCCTGAGACGTAGCACAGTCGAGCCAACGCGTTGAACAGAGTAAGAGTGCTCAGCGCTGTGAGTGATGTGGAAGGTGCCGGAATTTTACGATTGACGGTTGACAGATGACGTTTGACGAGGCTTAATCCGCTTCCGGCTCTGAGCTGCCATGTTGGTGGGAGACTTTGTCTTCCTCAAACAGCTCGGCCATTTCTTCAGCGATCATGTCGCGGTCGTCCGGGACGGAGATGAGCGGAAGCTCTTTTCTCATCTTGGGCGTGGTTTCCGGAGTAGTGGGTTCGGTCTGTTTAGGTGTGTCAGTCATATGGCCACTATACCCTAGTATCGCTGGGGCGTGCTGAGTTATTCGTATGCTTCCAGCGATGATTTCTCCGTAAACTGCCGCTTGCAGGTTTGGCAGGTCACAAAATAATAGGCGTCGCGTACGGACATCGTGGCCCGGAAGTCCAGACTGACTCCCTGATGGTTGCAGGCAGTGCAGGACACCTCTTTCAGCCGATACGGCACATCCGGTTGCGTGCGCAAGTAAAACTCTGCGTCGGTATAGACCGGAAAGGTATAAAAGCACTTCTTGCAGAGACCCCGCCAGTCCCCGTCGGTCCCCATGAATCGTTCGTCGATGGCAAAGTTGGACTGTTTACAGATAGCGCAGGGCACGGTACTGAGGCGCCGCTCCACTTCCTGCTGGGTTAGTGTAACCATCGAGGATGCCCTGCCGATTTTCCCTGTGTGTAATAGGGTTCAGTATAGCGGTCTCTGGAAACAGACTGCAACTGTGTGGATCTGATTGATGCTTGATCTTTCAAGCAGAGTGCTTCACTGAGCAGACAATGAATCTCGTTACAGACCAATTGTTTGTTGGGAACATCAACGATCTCATGCAACTGCCTGTCCAAAGCGGTGCGCTGTTGTTGGTGACCGAAGAATACACGGTCGAGGCGATGACTTGACTCGCTTACGGCAAGATTCCATTCAAGGATTTCGGTAAGGCGAATCCAAGGCGATTGGCCGAGGCTGTTCGGTGGGTGGAGTGGCATATCGTGCAAAATCCAGTCTTGGTCTGTTGCCGTACCGGAATGCGCCGATCCGTTTCAGTGGTGATGGCCTATTTGTATTGCGTAGAAAACATGGCCTATGCCGATGTACTGAGGCTGGTCATGACCCGCCGTCTCGGTGTCATGCTGCTCCCGAACCTCGAATCCACGATCAAACGTGTTCTCGCACTTCACAAAGCCGCGTAGTCGGCTTCTTGCGCTCACTCTTTCGTACATTGTCTTTATCCGCACACCTGTGGCCTAATTATGGTTTGCTGAGGAACTGCCGACATGCCGGAATTGCCCGAGGCTGAAGTCGTGGCGTGCCAACTGCGAGTCGCGCTGGTTGGAGCGGAGGTCACCGACTGCTGGGTGGGCCGGAAGGATATCGTTCGAGAAGGGCTTTCCTCGCTTCCTTGGTACGCGGGATCTGTGTTGCAGCAAGTCGATCGGTATGGCAAGAGCGTGGCCCTTCGGTTCGTCAAACAACGGGACGTGCGGTATGCCGTAGCTGAATTGGGCATGACGGGGTTGCTCCTATTCCGATCAGCACAGACCAAGCATCCGCAGCACGTGCATGTTCGGATGGCGTTCACCGGTGGTCGGGAACCGGAAGTGCGCTATTGGAATCCGCGCCGATTTGGCCGATTCTCGTTTTTTGATCAATCAGAGCTGGATCAATATTGCGCCCGCCGTTTTGGGTGCGATCCGTTGACCGTATTATGCGACGACTTTCTTCGGCTCATCACGAGCCACAGAGGCAGGCTGAAGCCCTTGTTGATGCACCAGCAATCGCTGGCCGGTATTGGCAATATCTATGCAAATGAGATTCTCTTTCGAGCCGGACTGCATCCCAATGTGATGGCGAGCCGTCTTTCCTCCACACGAGTTGAACAGCTCTATCATGTGACGCAAGAGGTGTTGCGCAGCGCCATCGCCTGCGGAGGATCGAGTGTGAAAGATTTCTTCGCGCCTGATGGAACCGAGGGGCAGTTCAAGCAACATCATCTCGTGTATGGAAAAGAAGATCAGCCATGTCCCAACCGCTGTGGGCGAATGATTCGCCGCCTCCAAAGCGAACGCAGTGCATTCTTTTGCCCCCAATGTCAGAATCCTCGAAGGTGGCGGTGAATTCTCACGCGAAAGTGAAAAAACCGTCTCAAGGCAATAGGTTGCAATTCTTTGGTGTTGGATCAAGCTTTCCAGATGTGTCACTGGGCCTTTTGAACCTCACCACAAATAGTCCTTTTGGTATCTTGAGCCATCAAGGCGATTTCGTTAAAATACTTCTCCCCTTGCAGCGGCGTATTACACAATTGAAGGAGTGAGTCATGGCCAAGGTGTTAGAGGGCCCCGGGATGGGGCTGATGAAAAAGTGGGGTATCCACGTTCCCAATTATGTGGTAGTCACTTCTGCAGACGAACTTGCAAAGTTGGGACAAGCCAATGATTGGATGAAGGCGTCGAAGCTTGTGGCAAAAGCCCACGAAGCGCTCGGCTCGAGGTTTAAGCTAGGGCTCGTGAAGGTCGGTCTCGATCTCAGCGGTGCTGTCGCCGCCACGAAAGAGATGATCGGTCGTCATGTCGGCAGCATCACAGTCTCGCAAGTCATCGTGTCCGAAATGATTGCCCACAAGGAAGAATATTATTGTGCGGTGAAATCCACCCGCGAAGGCACGGAAATTCTCGTCGCCAATTGCGGCGGGATCGAAGTTGAATCCAATTGGGATCGTGTGAAGCGCCTCTGTCTCGAAGTCGGACAGACTCCTTCTCAAGAGCCGCTGGAGCAGCTGGCGAAGGACGCGGGTTTTACCGGGCTGCTCGTCAAGAAGATGGCCGACTTTGCCGGGAAGATGTTTGCCTGCTTTGACAGTGAAGATGCGCAGTACCTCGAAGTGAATCCCGTCGTCACTCGCGAGAGCGATGGAGCATTCGTGGCGCTCGATGCAGTCACGTTGCTTGACGGCGACGCCAAGTTCCGCCACCTCGATTGGAACTTTGCCTTTGCCGCCGAGTTTGGTCGTGCCTACAGCAAGGAAGAGCTGGAAGTGATGGCAGTGGACAGCAAGATCAAGGGTTCGGTTAAGTTCATCGAAATTCCCGGCGGTGATACGGCGATGCTTCCGGCCGGTGGTGGCGCGAGCGTATATTATTCCGATGCCGTAGTCGCGCGCGGCGGTAAGTTGGCGAATTATGCCGAGTATTCGGGTGATCCTCCCGATTGGGCCGTCGAAGTGCTGACGGAGAAAATTTGTTCTTTGCCCGGCATCAAAAATATCATCGTCGGCGGCGCCATTGCCAATTTCACCGACGTCAAAAAGACGTTTGGTGGCATCATCAACGGATTCCGCAAGGCGAAGAGCGACGGCAAATTGAGGGACGTCAAGATTTGGGTACGCCGCGGCGGGCCGCGAGAGAAAGAAGGGCTCGACGCCATGCGCGCGCTAAAAGACGAAGGTTTCGATATCAACGTCTTCGATCGCTACACTCCGCTGACGGACATCGTCGATAAAGCACTGCAGAAATAGTCACGAGGACTCAGGACTGTGGACTGAGCTGATTTGGAGGGCGTTCACTTGGCCCTCAGTCCTCAACACTTAGTCCTGAACGAAAGAGGAGATTTCGATGAGTATTTTGGCTAACAAAGACACCCGGGTGGTGATTCAGGGCGGCCAAGCAGGGGTCAATGCAGCCCGCCGGATGGCGGAGTTCTGCTACTTGATCAAGCGCCCACTCAATGTCGAAGCGTTCGTCTATCCTCCCGATGCCGGCAAGGCCAACGAAATTCCCTACGGCAGTGGGTTGCTGGCGATCCCGATCTATAAGACGATCGCCGAAGCAACGAAGCACCATTCGACGATCAACACCAGCTTGGTCTACATCGGCGCGGATCGCGCAATGAAGGGTGGCATGGAAGCGCTCGACGATTCCCATATCAAGGTCGTGTCGATGATCACCGAGGGTGTGCCTGAAAAGGACGCGAAGATCCTCGGTTTTCATGCGCGTAAATTGGGCAAGGTGTTTAATGGGCCCTCTTCGATTGGAATCATCTCTGCAGGCTCCTGCCGTCTGGGTGTGATCGGCGGGGCATTCGACAATCTGGTGCTCTCCAAGCTCTACCGCGAAGGGTCATTTGGCGTCATCACCAAGTCTGGCGGGCTTTCCAACGAAATCATCTGGATCTGCTCACAATTCGCGGATGGCATTACGACGGCGATCGGGATCGGGGGCGATGCTTATCCCGGCACCGACTATGTCAATTATCTGGAAATGTTCGAGAACGATCTGCAGACCAAAGCAGTCGTGATCGTCGGCGAGATGGGGGGGGATCTCGAAGAGCGGGCGGCCGAATGGTATGGAGCCAAGAAGCGCCGGGTCAAGTTGATCGGTGTCGTTTCCGGATTCTGCCAAGAAAGCTTGCCGAAGGGTATGAAGTTCGGCCATGCCGGTGCAAAGGAAGGCATGAAGGGTGAAGGGTCAGCCCGCTCCAAGTCGGACGCACTCAAGAAAGCCGGCGCCATCGTCCCTGCAACATTCGGGGCCTTGGGCCCGGCGATCAAGGAGACCTACCAGGAACTGCTGAAGTCTGGGCAGGTCAAGGAGATCGTTGAGCCAGTAACCCTGCCGAAATTGCCCAAGACGGTCGAAGAGGCGATGAAGGCGGACGAAGTCATTGTCGCACCGCTGATCCGTACTACCATCAGCGACGACCGTGGCGACGAACCCTGCTATGACGGCTATCCGGCCTCCGAACTCATCAATAAGGGCTATGAAATTCCGCATGTCATCGGTCTGTTGTGGGATAAGCGGCTCATCTCCGAGCAGGAAGCCGAAATCATCAAGCGCATCATGATGCTCTCGGCGGATCACGGTCCCTGTGTGAGTGGCGCGTATGCGACGATTTTAGCAGCTTGCGCCGGGATCGGTCTCTCCCAAGCGGTGGCGGCTGGTCTCATTATGATCGGGCCCCGATTCGGCGGCGCTGTAACGGACGCCGGCCGCTGGTTCAAGTATGCGGTGGACAACAAGATGAACGTAGACGAGTTCTTGGCGTACATGAAGAAGAATGTGGGCCCTGTCCCCGGCATCGGTCACCGCGTGAAGAGTCTGCGCAATCCGGACAAGCGTGTGAAAGAGCTCGTGGGCTATGTGAAGAACCTGAGCATCAAGACGCCGTGTCTCGATTTTGCCTTGCAAGTTGAGCAGGTTACGGCGGCGAAGAAAGATAATTTGATTTTGAATGTGGATGGCACAATGGCAGCCGTACTGGTCGACCTGGGGTTCCCGATCGACAGTTTGAATGGCTTCTTTATCTTGTCGCGCACGATCGGATTGATTGGTCACTGGGTCGATCAAAAGCGCCAGGATAGCCGCTTGATCCGGCTGTTCGATTACTTGGTGAATTACGCCGCGCCCAAACGGCGGGAGGTCCCGCCGTTAAAATAGTCGCGGGAAGTGCCCCGTTGAAATAACTGCGGGAGGTCCTGCCGCTCGCTGAGTGGTGGGAAGGGCCGCTCTAACCAGAGACTGGTGACTGATGTGTGGCTTGAGAGAGTGCCTCTCTGGCTTCTGGCATCAGAATCCTGGCTCGCTTGTAAGGAGAGAGTGATGTCACTCGAGCTCGCGAAAAATCTCTATGCCAAGATGCCGGATGTCTTCGAGAAGGCCCGGAAGAAGTTCGGTCGCCCCTTGACGCTGTCGGAGAAGGTGCTGGTCTCGCATGCCGACAACTTCGAGGCCCAGAATTGGGAGCGTGGCAAGGCCATGTTGGCGTTGCGTCCTGACCGCGTGGCCATGCAGGATGCCACGGCCCAGATGGCCGTGCTGCAATTCATGCAGGCCAATAAGCAAAAAGCGGCGGTGCCGAGCACCATCCACTGTGATCACCTGATTCGCGCAGAAATGGGGTCGGAGAAGGACCTCCTACGCGCGATGGATGAAAACAAGGAAGTCTATAATTTCTTGGCGTCCGCAGCTAAGAAGTATGGGATTGGATTTTGGAAGCCTGGAGCCGGGATCATCCACCAGGTAGTCTTAGAAAACTATGCGTTTCCTGGCTGCTTGATCATTGGGACCGACTCGCACACACCGAACGGCGGTGGGTTGGGTGGGCTGGCGATCGGAGTCGGCGGGGCAGATGCCGGTGAAGTGATGGCGGGTCTGCCATGGGAAGTGCTTCATCCCAAATTGATCGGGATCAAGTTGACCGGTAAGTTGAGTGGCTGGGCTTCGCCGAAGGACGTGATTCTCTATCTCTGCGGCCTGCTCACGGTCAAGGGTGGAACCAATAAGATCGTCGAATATTTCGGGCCTGGAGCCGAGACGATCAGCGCAACGGGCAAGGGCACCATCTGTAATATGGGCGCCGAACTCGGGGCCACGACATCGGTGTTCCCTTTTGACCAGAAGATGGTCGACTATATGAATATTACAGACCGTGCTGATCTGGCCAGGTTAGCATCGGCGAACAAGGCCTTGCTGATGGCTGATCCTGAAGTGATGCAGTCGCCGGAAAAATACTACGATCAGATCGTTGAAATCAATTTGTCGAAGTTGGAGCCGCATGTGGTAGGCCCGCATACGCCGGACCTGGCGCGGCCGATTTCAAAGTTGAAGGCCGAAGCACAGGAGAAGGGCTATCCAGTCGAGCTGAAGGCCGCCCTGATCGGGAGCTGCACCAATTCATCGTATGAAGACATCAGCCGTTCGGCTCATGTCGCGCAGCAGGCATTGAAGGCAGGTTTGAAGGCAAAGGCTCCCTTCCTCGTTTCGCCAGGTTCCGAGCGGATCTATCACACAATGAAGCGCGATGGGTTTCTGGATACGTTCGAGAAGCTCGGCGGTACGGTGTTGTCGAACTCCTGTGGCCCCTGCATCGGTCAATGGAAGCGTGCGGATGGGGTGAAGGGGAAGGCCGATTCGATCGTCAGTTCCTTCAATCGAAATTTCCCAGGCCGCAATGACGGTATCAATGAAACGCTCTCATTCTTGGCAAGCCCGGAAGTGGTGACGGCCTATGCGATCACCGGTGATCTCGGCTTTGATCCGGTGAATCAGACGGTGAAGGGCGCCAATGGCAAGGAGTTCAAACTCCAAGCCCCGGTTGGTGAAGAGTTGCCGGCCAAGGGTTTTGCCAAGGGTGAGGAAGGCTATGTGGCGCCAGCGCAGGACGGCTCGAATCTCACAGTGGACATTCCGCCGACCAGCGAGCGGTTGCAAGTTTTGCAGCCGTTTTCGAAGTGGGACGGGAAGGATTTCGACAAGCTCCCGCTCTTGATCAAGACCAAGGGCAAGACTACGACTGACCACATTTCGCCAGCCGGTCCTTGGCTCAAGTTCCGTGGCCATCTGGATAAGATCAGCGACAACATGTTTCTTGGTGCCAACAGCGCTTTTGCCTCGGAGCCGGGTAAAGGTACGAACGTCCTGACGGGTGAATCGAACCTCACCATCGCCCAGATTGCCAGGGCCTACAAAGCGAAGGGGATCGGATCCATCGTGGTCGGCGACGAGAACTACGGCGAGGGCAGCAGCCGTGAGCACGCGGCGATGTCGCCACGGTTCCTCAATGTGCGTGTGGTGATCACGAAGAGTTTTGCGCGTATTCACGAGACCAATTTGAAGAAACAGGGGATCTTGGCGTTGACCTTTGCTGATCCGAAGGACTACGAGAAGATCGAGCAGCAGGACCGCATCAGTGTGACGGGGCTGAACAGTCTGGCCCCTGGCAAGCCGGTGCAGGTAACGATTCACAAGGTGGATGGCAACGCGCTCACCATCCAGGCGAACCACAGTATTACGGCACAACAGATTGCGTGGTTCAAGGCGGGTTCGGCGCTCAATGCGCTGAACTAAACCAGTCACAAAAAGAGGGAGCGTTATGGCAAGCAAGGCAGACAAGATTATCTATACGAAAACCGATGAAGCACCGATGTTGGCGACCTATTCATTCCTCCCGATCATCAACGCCTTCTCAAAGGCGGCGGGTGTCAGCGTAGAACTGCGCGATATTTCTCTCGCCGGCCGCGTCATCGCCGTGTTCCCAGAATACTTGACCCCGGTGCAAAAACAGCAGGATGCCTTGGCGGAGCTCGGCGAAATGGCTAAGACGCCGGAAGCGAACATCATCAAGCTGCCGAACATTAGCGCCTCCATCCCGCAGCTCGTTGCGACGATCAAGGAATTGCAGGGGCAAGGATACAAGCTGCCAGATTATCCGGAGAATCCGAAAGACGAGAGGGAAAAGGACATCAAGACTCGTTACGATAAGGTGAAGGGCAGTGCGGTTAATCCGGTGTTGCGCGAAGGCAACTCGGATCGCCGAGCCCCCTTGTCCGTGAAGGCCTACGCCCGCAAGCATCCGCACAAGATGGGAGCCTGGTCTTCGGATTCCAAGACCCATGTCTCCCATATGACGGGCGGCGATTTCTTCTCCAATGAAAAGTCGCGTACGGTTCCTGCCGCGACAACCGCGAAGATTGAATTCGTGGAAGCCGATGGCAAGGCCACCGTCTTGAAGGAAAAGGTTGCGTTACAGGCTGGTGAAGTGCTGGATGCGACCTTTATGAGTGTGAAGGCGCTCCGCAAGTTTTTAGAAGAGCAGATTGAGGATGCCAAGGCGAAGGGCATTCTGTTCTCGCTCCATATGAAGGCCACCATGATGAAGATCTCTGACCCGAAGATCTTCGGCCATGGCGTGACGGTCTATTACAAGGATGTCTTTGAGAAGCACGGTGAGACGTTTAAGAAGCTTGGCGTCGATCCGGACAACGGTCTCGGTGACGTGTATGCGAAGATCAAGTCCCTGCCTGATGAGCAGCGGAAAGCCATTGAAGCCGATATCCAAGCCGTGTATCAAAAGCGTCCGCCGATGGCGATGGTGAACAGCGACAAGGGGATCACGAATCTCCATGTGCCGAGCGACATCATCATCGATGCCTCGATGCCGCCGGTCATCCGCGATTCCGGCAAGATGTGGAATCCGCAGGGGCAGCTACAGGACGTCAAGTGTGTGATTCCTGATTCTAGCTATGCGCCGATATACCGCGAGGTGGTGGAATTCTGTAAGCAGAAGGGTGCCTTCGATCCTCGTACGATGGGGACAATTCCCAACGTCGGGTTGATGGCCCAGGCGGCGGAAGAATATGGATCCCATGATAAGACCTTCAAGGCGCCTGGTAACGGCACGATCCGCATTGTGGATGCTTCTGGAGCGACACTTCACGAACACAAGGTGGAAGAAGGCGATATCTGGCGCGCCTGCCAGGTGAAGGATGCGCCGATTCAAGACTGGGTGAAGTTGGCAGTCGCACGGGCGCGTGCAACCGGTGCCCCGGCGGTCTTCTGGTTGAACAAGGACCGTGCTCATGATGCCGAATTGATCAAGAAGGTGAATGCCTATTTGCCGAAGCACGATACAAACGGTCTTGAAATCAAGATTATGGCGCCAGCGGATGCTTGCCGTTTCTCGATCGAACGAATGAAGGAAGGCAAAGACACCATTTCCTGCACCGGCAACGTGCTTCGTGACTATCTCACCGACTTGTTTCCGATTCTCGAAATCGGAACCAGCGCAAAAATGCTCTCGATCGTCCCGTTACTGAACGGTGGCGGGTTGTTTGAGACCGGCGCGGGCGGATCGGCGCCGAAGCATGTTCAGCAGTTCCAAGAAGAGGGGTATCTGCGCTGGGACTCGCTCGGTGAATTTCTAGCCTTAGCCGCATCGCTGGAACATTTGGCAAAGGCGGGGAACAACCCCGTAGCCAAGATTTTGGCGGATACCTTGGATGAAGCCAACGCAAAATTCCTGGAGAGCAACAAGTCTCCGGCCCGCAAGGTCGGTGAAATCGACAACCGCGGCAGTCACTTCTATCTGGCGATGTACTGGGCACAGGCTTTGGCCGCACAGACCGCCGATAAGCGGATTGCGGAGAAGTTCGCAAAGATTGCCAAGGATTTGAGCGACAACGAAAAGAAGATCGACGGTGAATTGCTCGCCGCGCAGGGCAAGCCGCAGGACGTCGGCGGGTACTATCATCCGAACGATGCCAAAGCGTACAAGGCCATGCGTCCGAGCGCAACGCTGAACGCGATCATTGATTCGTTCGCGTAGAATGGCGTTAAGGAGTAGGTGTCAGGTGTGAGGGAGATTTCATTTCACTCCTCACGCCTAACGCTTCACGCTTCATGAAGGAACAATGAACCAAGAAGATATCAACGTAATCGATCAGCCTGAGGTGCTCAAACCTCGGATGGTGACGATCGACATTTCCGGCAAGAAGTACGAGGTGCCGGAAGGGGTCACCGTCATCAAGGCCATGTGGTATGCCGGTCAGGAAGTTGTACGCGGCGTGGGTTGCCTCGGTGGGTTTTGCGGGGCCTGCGCAACCTACTATCGGACCAAGGATGATCCGAAGGTCAGAACGTGCTTGGCTTGTCAGACGGCGGTTCAGGATGGGATGTCGTTTACCATGATGCCGCCATTCCCGGCGCGCAAGGCGCTGTACGATATTCAGAAGCTGCAAGACCCCAAGCAAGATCTCTTCAATCTGTATCCCGAAGCTCCACTTTGCCGGAATTGCAACGCGTGCACCGAAGCCTGTCCGCAGAAGATCGACGTGCGTGAAGGGGTGTGGAAGGCAGTCTTCGGCGACTTCCAGAGTGTCTCGGAAATGTTCATGGATTGCGTCATGTGCGGCCTGTGCACGCCGGTCTGTATCGCCGATATTGCCCCCAATTTGGTGGCGCTCTATGTCAGCCGAGCGCAAGGGGTGCATTTCACAGCGAAGCCCGCTCGACTCGACACGCGCATCAAGGAGATCACGGACGGCCGCTTCAACGATGAGTGGAGGAAGATTCTGGCGATGAACGAGAAGGAACTGGCGGAGTATTGTGCAACCGTGAAGTAGCCTATAGTTAACGGACAATGGCAAATGGTCAATGGGGAAAAACCCAGGCCGGTAGGGTTTACTGCAGGAATTTCTTGTTCATGAACCATCAACCATCAACCGTTACCCATTGATCGTATCTCTATGGATATCCACGCGCTTCAACAAATCGTGCATCAGACCAGGGACGCGCGCCGCAAGCAAACGATCGCCAAGTTTTCTCCTGCTGACCGCGATCAACTGATTCGCAAGTATCACCCGGACTGGCGAGCCAGTGCCTATCGGCCGATCCGATTCGGACCAAACGAAGGCGACAAGACCGTCGTCGAGTTGGCGACCTTGCTTGAGGGCGATAGCTCCCTCGATGACTCTGCTGATCTGACTCCCCACCATACAACGGATGTACTCGTGATCGGTGGTGGTGGTGCCGGCTGCGCAGCCGCGCTACATGCACACGGAGCTGGCGCCAAGACGATTCTTGCGACAAAGCTACGTTTGGGTGATTCGAACAGCGTGATGGCCCAGGGTGGGATGCAGGTGTCCGTGGCGCCGGAGGACTCGCCGGTCACTCATTTCATCGATACGCTCAAGGGTGGCCACATGCACAACGACCATGATCTGCTCAAGGTGATGGTCGAGGAAGGTCCGTCGATTGCCAAATGGCTGATCGAACTCGGCGTGTTGTTCGATCGGCAGGCCGACGGCAATTTGCACGTCAAGAAAGGCGGTGGCAGCTCTAAGCCCCGTCTGCTGACCTGCTCCGACTATACCGGCCTGGAAATTATGCGGGTACTTAAGGACGAGGTCATCAACCAGAAGATCCAGCTCCTGGAGTTCTGCGCGGCGGTCGAACTACTCAGTGACGAGGATGGGCGGTGCACCGGTGCCGTGCTCAAGGATCTGGACAATCAGCAGCATGTCATCGTCGCAGCCAAATCAGTCATTCTGGCCACTGGTGGCATCGGGCGGCTGCACATTCAAGGATTTCCCACCAGCAACCATTATGGGGCAACGGGCGACGGTTTGTGTCTTTCGTATCGGATGGGCGCGAAGCTCGACCACATTGACACGTTCCAATATCACCCGTCCGGTGCGGTCTATCCCGAACAATTGATCGGGGCCTTGGTGACGGAAGGCATTCGGTCCGAGGGCGGGCAACTGGTCAACGCCAAGGGGGAACGGTTTGTGAACGAACTCGATACGCGCGACGTGGTTTCATCCTCGATCATCCGTGAGTGCGAAGAGGGGCGAGGCATCCGGACGATGTCAGGTCGTGTCGGGGTCTGGCTGGACACGCCGCTGTTGGATGCTGAACACGGGCCTGGCACGGTCGAGAGGCATTTCCCTGCCATGATGCTCCAGTTTGAGCGATTCGGGATCGATATCAGCAAAGATCCGGTACTCATCTATCCGACGCTCCATTATCAAAACGGCGGCGTGAAGATCGATACAAATTCAGAAACGAACGTGAGAAATCTATTTGTGGCCGGCGAAGCCTCGGGCGGGTTGCATGGGCGGAATCGATTGATGGGCAACTCGCTGCTTGATTTGATGGTGTTCGGCAAGCGGTCAGGCTTGACTGCCGCATCTCGGACCGGGTCGATCACGCAAGGTAAGCTGACCTTGCAACATCTTGAACGATTCAGAACGGAAGCCAAGAAGCACGGGAATGTCAGCGGTGTCATCTCGCCCATGATCCTGCCGGCGTATACCAGAAAAGCGGGATAGGGATGGCGGCAGGGTCTTTCTCGTGCTCGCCCACCGCGCACACAAGATCAATTTAATTTGCCAGATATCAGGCGGTGCTCGGTGGATGCGCGCAGTGAGAAGCGCCCCCGCCACCGTCTTCAAGAATGAAGAGGTAGAGAATGAATGTTCACGAGTTTCAAGCCAAGTCGTTGTTTGCCCAATTCGGGGTGCCGGTGCCGCGCGGGAAGGAAATTACGTCGCCGGAAGCGGCAACCGCGTGGGCGAATGAATTGAACACACCCGTGTTTGTCGTCAAGGCGCAGATCCACGCGGGCGGCCGTGGCAAGGCTGGCGGCGTCAAAATCACCAAAGATAAGAACGCGGTAGCTGGGTTTGCCAAGGAGCTGATCGGAAAGACGCTCGTGACGCATCAGACCGGTCCAAATGGTCGGCGAGTTCATCGTCTCCTGATAGAAGAAGGCGCAAACATCGCCAAGGAGCTGTATCTCTCGCTCCTCGTCGATCGCGACACAGGGTGGCCCACAGTTATCGCCAGTACCGAAGGTGGGATGGAAATCGAAGAGGTCGCGGCCCACACACCGGAGAAGATCATTAAGGAAGCCATCGATCCAGCTGTCGGATTTCAAGGGCACAATGGCCGCAACGTGGCCTTTGCCTTGGGTCTCCAGAATATCGAGCCGGCGGTCATCAATCCCTTTGTGAAGATGCTCGACAATCTCTACCGTCTCTTCATGGAGAAGCACGCGGCGCTGGTCGAGATCAATCCGCTGATCATCACGAAGGAAAAGACGTTGATCGCATTGGACGGCAAAGTGTCGTTCGACGACAACGGCCTCTTCAAGCACGAAGATGTGCAGAAAATGCGGGATTTGAATGAAGAGGAGCCGTTGGAAATCGAAGCTACGGCGAATAACCTGAACTACGTGAAGTTGGACGGCAACATCGGCTGCATGGTTAACGGCGCGGGCCTTGCGATGGCCACGATGGACGTCATCAAACTGGCCGGCAGCGAGCCGGCGAACTTTTTGGACGTCGGCGGCGGTGCGACGAAAGAGACGGTGGCAGCCGGATTTCGGATTTTGCTGAAAGACCCGAACGTGAAGGGGATTTTCATTAATATTTTCGGCGGGATCGTCCGCTGTGAGCGCATTGCCCATGGGGTGATCGAGGCGGCCAAGGAAGTGAAGATCAATGTGCCGCTGGTGGTGCGATTACAAGGGACGAATGCGGAAGAGGGTCGCAAGCTGTTGGCCGAATCGGGTTTGAAGCTCGAAGTGGCCAACGATTTGTGGGAAGCGGCGCAGAAGATTGTAAAGCTAACAGGGGGGGCCGCATAGGAGGCGGGTTCTGTCGCCGAGCAGCCTAATCATGCGCGCACTCCCGCTCGGCGCCACTTGCCAAATCTTACCCTCGCCCGTTGTGGGAGAGAGGGAGGTGAAGAGAGGCAATCCAAGGCCCCATGCCTCCCCTGAACAGTGAATAGCTTTTCCAGAAGATGGGAGAGCGAGGAAGAAAAGAGGACATTGTGAGCATTCTGGTCAATAAGAATACGCGGGTAGTGGTGCAGGGGATCACGGGCAAGGAAGGCTCGTTCCATGCGACTCAATGCAAGGCATACGGAACGAAGGTTGTCGCCGGGGTCACGCCGGGGAAGGTGGGTCAAGAAGTCGAAGGCATTCCCGTGTTCAACACGGTGGCCGATGCCGTGAAGAAGACCGAGGCTGATACCTCGCTCATCTTCGTACCGCCGCCGTTCTGTGCCGATGCGATTTTGGAAGCCGCCGACGCCAGAATCAGGCTCGTGATCTGCATTACCGAAGGTATTCCAGTCAACGACATGGTGAGAGTAAAGCGGGCCTTGCGCGGGCGTGAGGTGCGATTGATCGGTCCGAACTGCCCGGGCGTGATCACAGTCGATGAAGCCAAGATCGGTATCATGCCAGGTTTCATTCATAAAAAAGGTGTCGTCGGCGTAGTTTCCCGCAGTGGGACGCTCACCTATGAGGCCGTCCATCAACTATCTACACTCGGTCTTGGTGAGACGACCTGCGTCGGGATCGGTGGCGATCCGGTGAATGGGACCGGATTTGTCGATGTGCTGCCGCTCTTCGAGAAGGACTCGGAAACGCAGGCGATTGTGATGATCGGCGAAATTGGTGGGGATGCGGAAGAAAAAGCCGCTGAGTTCATCAAGAAACACGTCAAGAAGCCGGTCGTGAGTTTCATCGCCGGGATCACAGCGCCTCCCGGGCGCCGTATGGGCCACGCCGGTGCAATCATTTCAGGCGGCAAAGGCACGGCAACTGAAAAAATGAAGGCACTTGAATCAGCCGGTGTCACCGTCGTCAAGAACCCGGCCGAAATCGGTAACGCTGTCAAGAAAGCGCTGAGACGATAAATCCGCCACGGCCCGTTTCAGTCGGGCATTCTCGCGTTCGCGCTCCTTGAGCCGCTTGGCCTGATCGAGCTTCAGCCCGCCGTACTCGTTCCGCCAGCGCTAGTATGTCTGTTCGGTGATGCCGAGCTGCCAGCAGACCCGGACGACCGTCTGCCCCTTGCTCAGGGCCACCTCGGCCTCACGCAACTGCGTAATGATTTGTTCGACGGTGTATTTGACGCGTGGCATCTTGCCCTCCTTGACGCTCAGGGTTAACATAGGCCCTGGACCGGTTTAAAAGGGGCAAGTCAGCAGGATATCCTCGGCTGATTGAGAATGAGCTATCTGGAAGAAGGGCCGAAGCTGAGTCATCGGGGGTATGGATGGCTAGCGGGATGAGGGGTGCGGGGCCTGTCACTGAGCGGAACTTCATCCGTCCGCACACCCCACCAGACGTAGAGACCCTGCTGTGGGTTGATGAGGTTCCCCGTAGCACCACCCACATCGAGTGCAGAAGGTAGAAAAGAAAGGACGAAATGGAATGAAAGGCGAGATTCTATATCCAGGGGCGTTTCCGATGGTGCGGATCGAACTCGCGGCGGGGGAGCATATCAAGGCGGAATCCGGCGCGATGGTCGCCTCGTCGCCGACCATCGATATCGAAAGCAAGATGGAGGGCGGGTTTCTCGGCGCGCTGTCCCGCAAGCTGCTCACGGGGGAGAAATTTTTCTTTCAGACTTTGCGAGCGAGCCGTGGGCCAGGCGAAGTTTTGTTGGCACCGACAGTTCCTGGAGAAATTGTAATCATGGAGCTTGACGGCGTCAACGAATATCTGGTGCAGAAGGACGGCTTCTTGGCCGGAGCCGAGTCGGTTAGCATTGAAAGCAAAATGCAGAGCCTTAGCCGTGGTCTCATGGGAGGAGAAGGCTTCTTTATTTTGCGGATCAGCGGTAAGGGCATGTTGATCCTGAATAGCTTCGGTGCGATTCATAAGATCGAGTTGAAACCGGACCAGGAATATATCGTCGATAACAGCCATCTGGTGGCTTGGTCGGCGACCACGTCCTACAATATTGAGAAAGCCGCATCCGGCTGGGTGGCGAGTTTCACGTCCGGCGAAGGATTTGTCTGCCGATTCCGCGGACCAGGCGTGGTCTATATTCAAAGCCGCAATCCTGGCAGTTTCGGCAACTGGATTCGGCAGTTCATCCCAGTTTCAGAATGATGATGCACGTCAAACGTCAATCGTGTGCCCTGGCGATACGACGGGTCATGCTTCGTGGTTGACGCATGACGATTCACGTCTGCTTACGATGAGTACGGAGCCCAACGCCCTCTGTTTTGGCCAGGAGTTCCCCGCTAGCGGGGCACCCAGCCTGGTCTATGTCGAAGCCCATGGGCTGACCGTCACGTTTGTGTCCGATACGTCTGGGCGCCGGTCGGAGGTGGCCTCGTTCTCCGATCTGACGGTTTTAGCCGGTGGGCAGGATCATGACCAACTGGTGTTGAAGTGGACGGGGGCCCAAGGAGAACGGACGATCTATCTCAAAAACCCCGATATGATTCGGGCATTTCGCCAAGCGGCGCCCGACCATATGGCCGATCCGCTTGAGCGGGCGGTAGAGCGGGTCCGGCAGGTGCGGCACAGGCGTCGCATGGTGTGGAGTGCCGTTGGTGGTGTGGCACTGGCGTTCATGCTGGGGTTGTGGTTTGGGGCCGACCTCTTGGTGGAGCTGGCTGTCGCTCGGATTCCGGTGGAGTGGGAACAGAAGCTGGGTCAGTCGGCCTACAAGGACTTTCTTGCGCAACAGGAGATTATGAAGGAAGGCCTGACGGTGTCGGCGGTCGATGAAATGACCCACCGTCTTACGGCGCAGATCCCCGATAACCCCTATAAGTTCGAAGTGACCGTGGTCAAGAGTGACGTGGTGAACGCGTTTGCGCTGCCGGGCGGCTATATCGTCGTATTTACCGGATTGATGAAAAAGGCAGGCAATGGCGAAGAAGTGGCGGGCGTCATGAGCCATGAGCTGAATCATGTCTTGCAACGGCATGGGCTTGAACGGATCGTCAAGCAGCTCGGTCTCGTGGCTGTTGTCTCTATCATTCTGGGCGACCAACAGGGGTTGGTGAGTCTGGCACGCCAACTCGGAGTCGAATTGCTGACACTGAAGTTTAGCCGTGCACAAGAAACAGAAGCAGATCTGACGGGTTTACAATTGCTCTATCGGGCGAAGATCGATCCGTCCGGGATGATCAGTTTCTTTCAACGACTCTCGGAAAAAGATGAGGGGCGGATGGAGTGGTTCTCCACCCATCCGATGAGCCAGGGGCGGGCCGAACGATTGAAGGCGGAACTGGTGGCGATGCCGAAGCTAGCGCCCGTACCTTTTACATTCGAATGGGCTAAGGTTCGAGAGTCACTGGGAGTTCAACCTGCTCCGGTACCATAAGCAACAGGGCGGTCCCTATCCACACATGATTCATGTAGCGGAAAAAAATTCTAGCGCTCTGCTGGGATTTGTCTATAATCATGCTTCCTGGTTTAACGTTATGGTACATTTGTTCATCCATCATAAAGGAGAAAGCGGCATGAATAAGCTGATAATGCTGGCAGTGGCAGCGGCGTTCGCGATGCAGGGGGGGCTCGTACTGGCGGCCGGCACGCCGGATACGGGGCCTGGCTGTGGTTTAGGCAAGCTGGTATTTCAGAATCACCTCAATTCGAAGACGAAGGGTGCTCAAGTCGTAATGGCGACACTGAATGGAATAGGGGGGCAAACGTTTGCTATTAGCACCGGAACATCAGGTTGTACGGACGATGGACGAATATGGGCCGAACAGAAGACAACCATGTTCGCGGAACTAAACTCCGATGCATTGGCTCAGGAGATGGCGCAGGGACACGGGGAGCATCTGGCCTCCATAGCCACGCTCTTAGGCGTGCCTCCGCAACACCACGCCGCTTTCTTTGGGATGGCACAATCACAGTATACGTCGCTTGCTCAGGCGGGTAACCTGTCCGCCGGTGCGATGGTCAAGGCGTTGAACGACGGGATTGCCGCCGATTCTGCCTTGGCGAAGGGTGCATTGAACTAGTCGATTTCCCCTTTCAGGGGCCTCCATCGCTTGGTGGGGGTCCCGTTCTCTCTCGACCTACTGCAGTGATCCACATTCTGTTCACCATCATTGCCTTCCTCAGTATTCCAAGTCTGAGTCTGGCCGGAACTATTTCGCACTCGTATCAGCACGAACTAATCGGACAGGCTCGGCAAGCCCGATTGGCTGATGAGCGAGAATGGCACCTCTTGCTCCACTACCAAAACAGTCTTTGGGGAGGGGTGACGAGTGAAGCAGACGCCTCTGAGTTCTTTCTGTCACCACAGGGCAAGCATAATCCCCAGGCTGAGCTCGATGCGACGATCACACAGTTCTTCTCAGTTGATCCGGTGGGACGTTCAAAGCAGCCGGCACAATGCGCCTTTATTGCCCGGTATCACTGGTTGAAGGAGCGCCTGCATTTTGATCGTGAACAGTTGGCGCCGCTTCCCTGTGAACGGTTCGATCGGTGGCGGGCTGAAATGAATCCGCAGGGAATCAGTCTGATCTTTCCCGCGGCCTTTCTGAACAATCCCGCCTCCATGTTCGGCCATACCTTTTTACGGATCGACCAGAAGGGACAAACGGAACAGACACGAATACTCGCGTACACGATTGATTATGCCGCGGATGTGCCATCTGACGCGGGGATGGAGTTCACGTTCAGAGGTCTATTGGGGGGCTACAAGGGATTCTTTTCCACACCTCCGTATTATCTGAAAGTCCAAAATTATCGTGACATCGAGAATCGCGATATGTGGGAATATCCGCTCAATCTGACAGTTGATCAGATCGACCGGCTGCTTATGCACACATGGGAAATGGACAACGCCTATTTCGACTATTTCTTTTTCAAGGAAAATTGTTCCTATCATATTCTGTCTCTTTTAGAATACGCCAACCCTGCCCTCCATTTACGAGACCGGTTCTCTCTCTGGACCATTCCGGCCGATACGGTCAGAGCTATCGTGGATTCTCCAGGGTTGGCGGGAACCCCTGTCTACCGACCCTCCCGCAGCACCATTATCAAGCGGAAACGGGTTCTGATGACAGGCGAAGAACAGGCCCTGTCGAACCGCGTGATGAACAATCCGGATACGATCGGAGAGGCGGGTTTTACCGCAATACCTGTCAACCGACAGGCCTTCGTTCTCGATGTTGCCTCGGACTATCTTCGTTACAAAGGTGAAACCGACGATCTGGAGATGACGGTCTACAAGGAGCGCAACAGAATGGTGCTAACCGAGCGGAGCAAGTTGCCGATTCCCTCGGAAGACATCGAGATCCGTCCCTTTACGAAACAACCGGACGTCGGTCATCGGACCTCCCGAGTCACGCTGGGAGGCGGCTGGCGCAACCACGATACGTTTCAGGAGGCCTCGTTCCGGTCGGTCTATCACAACCTCCTCGACCCGGAACCGGGATACACACCGGATGCGCAGATTGAAGCGCTTGCTGTGACAGTACGGCACTACAATCGTGCGGAACAGACCAAAATCGAGCGAGCGACATTGATCGATATTGTGTCGCTTGCGCCGATCGACGATTTGTTCAGGGCCCTCTCCTGGAAGGCGAATGTGGGGATGCAGACGATCCGCAGGCGAGGTTGCCAGCTCTGCAACAACGTCGTGGCCGACGGGGGAATCGGCGCGGCGAAGGAATTCCACCTGCTTACACGGGAGGTGATATTCGCGTTCGCGGAAGCCGAAGCGAACTACAGCAAGGCTTATGACGAACGGCACCTGATCGGCGGCGGGGCCACGGTCGGCCTATTGGCAGATATAACTGATCGGTGGAAGCTGATGGTGTCAGGTACGTATCGCCGGTATCCGCTCGGTGACAAGTCTGATGAGATCCGCTGGTACACCGGCTCCCGCTTTACACTTGCGCAGAACTTGGCAGTCCGGCTCGATTACCATCATCGTGACCGTGATGACGATGTCGCGTGTTCGATCCAGGCATTTTTCTGACCACTGAGCAAGGCTTTCTCTTGCCCGCGTTCCGATGTCCCGCTACACGTGTAACGTTAGATTGTGATCTGTGTTCCTCGTAAGGAGTCTGTGCCTCTCACTGGTGTGCTGTCGTCTCACAGACCTGAATACAACGGCACCTTTGTCTTGCGATGGGAAAGGCTCCACCAGCTGAGCAAAGAACTAATCTGAATACCACTCGCCTCTTATATCCCCCATGCCCCGCTAATCTGAATATTTGCCCCGTTCACGTACCTGGCATCATCGCTGAGCAGATACCGGACAGCAGCAACGGTATCGTCAACGGTGCCGATATAGCCGGCGGGAATGCGCTTGGTCATGGAGGCCAGTTCGCCAGGCGGCGCGCTGCCCGAATCAATAAAGCCCGGTGAGATCGCATTCACCGTGACGCCGTAGGGTGCCAAGAGTTTGGCCAAGGTGCGCGTCAAGATGAGCACGCCGGCTTTGGCGATGTAGTGGGCCGTGACGTCCGGCTGGGAAATCATCTGGTCCGCGTTGGCCATGCTAAAATTGATGATGCGGCCGGCCTTGCGTGTCTTCATGCCAGGAGCCACGGCCTGTGCGAGATAAAAAATGGGATGCAGATTGCCATCGAACATCTCGATCCAGCCATCGACGGTCTCTTCGAGCAGGTTGATACGGTGGTACGGGCCGGCGCCATTAATGAGGGCATCGATCCTTCCCCACTTCTGTTCGACCTGCACCACCACGGATTTTGCTGCATCAGGGTCCGATACGTCGCACAGAATCGGCCACGCCTCTCCCCCCTGGTTCCTAATGGCCGTGGCGGTACTCTGTGCGTCGGCTTCGCTGGTCCTATAGCAAAATGCAATCTTCCACTGGTGAGCAGCAAGGTCGAGGGCGATGCCCCGTCCGATGCCTTTGGCTCCGCCCGTAATCAGCGCGACTTGTTGGAGCATGGTGGGTCCTCTGTTGGATGTAGGGGTGTATTATGCTCTAGAACGCAGACGTTTGGCGAGAAGTTGGAGTGCTCCTGCCGTGCGGTTCGAAAACGACTGATCGCGCTTTGGCTTCTTGGCATCGAGCACGCTGGCCTCAATGAGCTCGTCCAGATCACTGATGGTATCGACGTCGCGCCATGACTCAAGGAGGGCTATCGTGAGTCCAAGCGCTCTGGCCTTCTCTTGTGTTAAGGCAATCACCTGGTTGGTGGACCAGGGGATCGCTGTGAAGAGATCGGGAATCGGCCGATTGAGGCCGATCAGATAATAACCGCCATCAAGGGCTGGCCCCAGTACCAAATCATGCGATTCCAATGCGGCAAGAGCTTGCCGATACCGTTCAAGCGGCAGCGATGGGGTATCGGTTCCGACAATCACTCCACGCGTGTAGCCCCGCGCGAACAGAGTCTCGAAGGTCTGATTCATCCTCGCCCCGAGATCCTTGCCCACTTGATCCAACAATCTCATGTCCTGCCGCTCTTCCATGATTCTGAAAAAGACGTGAGTGGAAGCCGGCGAGCAGGCAAGGTAACGATCGAGTGGCAATTTGAATGTGGTGACCGCAGCCTTGGTCCGTTCCAACGTGTCCAGGACGAAGCTGCCGTGGAGTGTCGCGGCCTCGTCAGGTGTCAGCGGAGGGCAGAGGCGTGTTTTGACCTGGCCGGGAATTGGCGCTTTGGCGAAAATTACCAAAGCAGTACCCAGGACTGAGGACTGGGGACTGGGGTTAAAAGCCGGCATGCACTACCGCACCACTCGATAAGCTCGATTGAGCCGATGGGGACTGACTCCTATCCAGTACAGGAATCGAAGGGTCCACATCAAGAGAATGGTTCTGAGCGGGCCCTGAGTTTCCCATCGCCGGAATGACGTGATGACGGTGTTTCTGAGTGACGCGATCCGGCCAGCGCGTTTCAGGCGCTTGCTGAAGTGGATATCTTCCATCAGCGGAATCTCCGCAAAGCCGCCGAGTTGCTCGAATATCTGACGGCGGACGAAGAGAGCTTGGTCACCGGTGGCAATCCCAGTCAAGCGTGATCGGCAATTCATGAATGAACTGATGATCTGACTCCACAGAGACGAGCTGTCGAATCGCACATCGAACCGTCCCCCAACGATTGTGGGGTCGGCGAAGGTTGCTTCAATGAGTCCTTCGATATCTTCCGGTAACTGAGTGTCGGCATGCAGGAACAGCAGTACATCGCCCCGGCTAGCTTTGGCTCCTTCGTTCATCTGGCGTGCCCGTCCTCGCAGCGTGGTGATGAGATGCGTGCCGGGCGTTGTCGTGCAAAAGGCTTGGGCCGTGGGAACCGTGAGATCCGTACTGCCGCCATCGACGACGATGATCTCGTCAACACCCTGTGATGCGGTATGCGTCAGAGTTTTCGCGAGAACGCGGTGTTCATTCAACGTCGGGATGATGACGGAGATCGTCATCGCAACATCAGGTGGCGGGCTTCTTGGGCTCGTTGAACATGAAATACATGACGATGATCACGGTGGCCCAGAAAATGACCTGTTTGTGCCAGAACAGAATCTCGCCGAACTGGAGAAACCCTAAGGCAATCGCGATGGCTCCAATCGTAACCCCCCACCGGAACAGTGGGTGCTCCATAACGGCGTTGGCCCAAATGGCCAGCCCGCCGAAATACAACAGTATGGCTACGACGCCGCTCAATTCGAATCCACCGCTGATCGACAGGAAGATCTGCAAGAAACCCAGGAACATGAAAGCTGTGCCGACCATCTTCCCCAGCACGCGCATATGATGGTCGCTGCCGCTGTCCTCTCGGTCCAGTGGAGACGGATGGTGCACCGGTGGGCGCGTCTGATCTTGTGGAGTGGGAGCGTCGGGCGACGTCATAATTTATACCCTGAAGTGTTTGCTGAGCGTCAATGCTTGTTGTTGATAGGATGAGCCGAGGCCAACTCCGTATAAGTGTTCCGGTGCGTCTTGCATGCAGTCATAGACGACTTTGAAGAACGTCTGTCCGTCGTGAATCAAGAAGGGCACGTCGTGAGGCCTCACTTCCAGAACAACCTGAGTTCCCTTGATTTCCCCATTCGCACCATAGCCGAACCCTGGATCGAAGAAACCAGCGTAGTGAGTCCGCAGTTCCCCGCAGGCTGCTTCATAGGCGACCATTTCAGCGGCATAGCCGGCCGGCACACGGATCCGCTCTTTTGACGCGAGGATGTAGAATTCTTCAGGTTCCAACAGTAGGCTGTCGTGCTGATGCCGGTGGAGTGGCTCCCAAAAATCCCCAACGGTGTAATAGCCGACTTTGGACAGGTCGATCACGTGACTATTCTTTTTAGCACGATACCCGATGATGCGGGAATCGGCCCTGTCGTCCCCCTTGAGATCGATCCGGAGGAACAGCCCGTGCTCGGCGCGAAAGTCCCGGTTGCCGACGGGTTTTCTGGACGGATCATTATGGTAGAGCAACGGCGTGCATTGGTGCAGCGTTCGCAGCATCGTATCCGTGACAGTGGCTTCGCCGCGGACGAACCGGATTTGGTTGAGCGATTGTCCGGTACGCACTTTGATGGCGAAGGAACGGGGGACAACTTCCAGGAACAACGCGCCATGGTAGCCAGCGCGGATTTCATCGAACCCGGCGTTGAGATCCGTCACGATTCGAGTAAAGACGTCCAATCGGCCCGTGGTGCTCTTTGGATTGGCCCGCGCGCGGATTGTCTTTGGCAGTTTCAACGTCTCTAGCAAGGGCACGAGATAGACGTGGCCCTTTTCCAAAATGGCCCCCTCGGTCAAGTCCATCTCGTACATCACGAGGTCGGATTGGTAAAAATCGAGCACGTTGAGACGGGAGGAGATCGCCGACAGTTCTGGTAAGAAGCTACTGATCAACCGATAGGCTTTGCGCCCGAGCCGGAGATCGAAGCTGGCCGGCTGGATTTGCCGGTCTTCTATTGCCGAGGAGCTGGTAATGATCCGATTGGCGATCAGCCGTTTGATGTCCTGATACGGGAGGATGCCGGTATGGGGCGATGCAGCCTTCACAGGTCGTCCGTGTCTCCGCTGCAGCTATTGCCCCAGGCGGCATAACCGTTACGGTCTGGATAGCTGTCACCGCAAGCGACTAATTCTTCCGATGCGCTATCATGCGATGATCGGATGCCAACCATGGGGAGTTCACGCCGGTTATCAGAAGTGGATTGTGGGTAATGGAAGGTCTTGTTCTCGTAGTTCCGGAGCACGGCACCCTCTTTGTCCAGATGCACCAGGTAGTTGTCCGGAAGGAGAGGAATTTTGCCGCCGCCGCCCGGCGCATCGATCACGAAATGGGGCACCGCCATGCCGCTGGTGTGGCCTTGAAGCGCCTTGATAATGGTCAAGCCAGTTTCGATCGTGGTGCGAAAATGATTCGTGCCTTTGGTTAAATCAGCTTGATAAAGATAGTAGGGCTTCACCCGGGCAAGTAGCAGCTGATGCACGAGCCGCTTCATGATGTTCGGATCGTCGTTGACGCCTTTGAGCAGAACCGTCTGCGCACCCAGCGGAACGCCGGCATCAGCCAGCATACCGCAGGCGGCTTTCACTTCCGGGGTGAACTCATCGGGGTGGTTGAAGTGCAAGTTCATATAGATCGGGTGGTACTTCTTCACGATCTCACAGAGTTTGGGAGTGATGCGCTGCGGCAATGTGCCTGGCACTCGCGAGCCGATACGGATCAACTCCAAATGTGGAATGGTCCGAAGGGCTTTAAGTACCCGTTCGAGCAGATAGTCTGGCAGGAGCAAGGGGTCGCCGCCGGAGAGAATCACGTCGCGCACTTCGGTGTGCTCGCGAAGGTACGCGATGGCCTGGTCCAGCTCGCCTTTCTTGAGGAAGCCTGGTTTACCGACGAGCCGTTTTCTTGTGCAAAATCGGCAGTAGATAGGGCATTGATTCGTCACCATGAGCAGCACCCGGTCCGGATACCGGTGGACCAAGTGCGGTACGGGACTCATGAGATCTTCTTCCAGTGGGTCGTCTGCTGCGTCGAGGTCAGCCAATTCGGCTACTTCAGGGACAACCTGCTTCCAGATCGCATCGCCCTTTTCTTTGATCGTACTTAACACAGTCGGGGTGATCCGCATGGGGTAGGGGCCGACGATGGCGCGAATTTCCTCTTCGTCCACGTCAAACCGTTCGGCGAGCTCCTTCGGCTTGATGATACTCTTGGCGAGAATCTGTTTCCAATCTTCCATGCGATTACCTCTCAGTTGATGCAGCACGAGGGATGGTTGTCGTCTTCGCTCGGTGATTCGGGTGACGTGCGAGCCTGAGAGCGGAACTGAGTCGTACTCTCAGCGCTGCCGGAGCCAGCACGTGAATCCAGATAGGCTAGAATATCCTCAGTTTCGGTCAGGATGAGGTCACCGTCTTGCAGGACGGGCACATAATATTGTCCGGATACCGCATGAACTTGCTTGCGCATCGATCTGATATCAGGAGCGATGATGCCGTCATAGGCGAGTCCCAACTCGTCCAGTTTACGTCGGACCACGACACAGTCAGGACACCAATTGACATGAAAGAGTGTGATGGACATAACAATGATCGATGCGTAATCTTAAATGTTGAATTATGAATGTTGAATGAAGAGTTTGGGCATCCAGTGTCCGTCACCTGCAATTGACCAGTCACCATTTATCATTGAACATTGTCCGTTAAGACGGCACACGGTACCATGATCGCGTCTTTCATGCCGTGAAGAATCTTCTTGTCGGCCGGACAGATGGTGGCCAGGATACCAGCCAACTCCACCTTTTCGCCAGTGACGAAATAATATGGTGAAAGCCGTGCTCGACCGGCCATATGGGTCAACCTGTTTGTCCCCTCGTCCAAGTAATCCATCTCGAACAGCCGGCCTTTGTGAAATTCCTGCAAGAGATAGGGCGTTGTCGGGAATGAGGCCAGTGCATTCCGGAGCGTATCGACCCATTCAGCCTGCGGCAGGTCATGCCCAATCGAGACGCCTCGGCTGCCCCATGCCAGTTCGGAAAAGCCAGAGGGTTTGATCACGAAGTGCCGTTCCTTTTGTGTAGCGGTCTCTAGACCGCTCCAACTCGCAACCGCACGTTCCCCGACGTAGAGGCCGGGGATCGTGGCCATTGGAGGAATCGGTGAGGGGTCAAGCAGCCAGGTTTTTGGCATGATCGTGGTCAGCTGCAGGAAGTCGTCTGGGCCGAGTTCCTTGCTCCAGAAGGGGGACAAGACGGGATGATGTAGCAAGGCAAAGGCGGATTTTTCCTCCAACGCTGGTTTGTATGGCGGTGTGACGGTCACCCGTTCTTTCTTTACGGCATATTGAACCAATTCGGCCTTGGGAATATTCAGCAGGTCGAATAGTTCGTAGAATCGGTAGATCAGGCCGATGGCCTGTTCGCTGTTATTCACAGAGAGGCGAAGTCCGTCTTCAGTGAAGCGGATTGCGCGGGGCTCGACGCACCAAACCAGCAATCCCTGCTCGCGAAGTTGCGCGGCCAGCCAGGTCATTTCCGGCAGATAATCCTTCGCTTCCTCGGACACCACGATGGCGACGCACCCGGTCTGGTCCTTCTGCGCTGACCGGAGCATGGCACCAAAGCCGCGTACCATGCCGTCCCGGCCACCAACAAGGTCGTAACAGGACTGAGGGCTGAGGGCTGAGAACTCGGATACAAGATCGGCGTAAATTCGGCTCATGGCAGCAGTCAATCCAATACCGCCGGGTACCGAATCCAGTTCGGTAATCACCATTCCGTCTTGTGTCGGAATCACGTCCGGCCGAATGACATGGGGCACCGAGTCGCGGAACCGTTTCATTCGGCTGTAGTTCACCAGCGCATCGGGCTTGCCCTGATCCAACCAACTTGCCACCCAGGTCGGTTGAGCACCTTTGACACTTTCATGATAGAGGCGGTTCAGCGCCCGGTAAAACGACAAAAGTTGCGGTCCCAGCTGGACGAAGAATGTGAGCTGCTCCTGAGAAAGCATCAGTGGGCTTGGACTGATTCGCCAGAACGTCGCAGCGTGCGCACTGGAGACAATGTCCTCGATGACCCTATGCCTAGCGGAGGCAAATAGGCCTGCCTCGGATAATCCTGCACGAACAGTCGTGCAGCGATTGAGTGCCGGTTCGATCTGAGGTGGCGGACAGAACGGTCCAGTCGGTGACAATGAGGCCATCCCTGCTTGGTTCGAGAAACCCGCAGATTTTCACGCAGTGTGTGCACTGAATGCTAACACGCATGGTATGGCGCCACAAGGGGCATGGACTTTGCCTGGGGTGCCCGTGGGGTAGGGTACGGCAAGAATGAATGCGAGCCACGCTTGCTAGCATGTGGCCTACGTCGTATGATGTGACCGATTGGCCTCCTTATAAGTGGAGTCCGAACCATCCGTGGCTGCGCCAACATCACTACCTCAATTGGTGCCAAGCTCTGTCTGTTTCCGCTGCGATGTCTGTTGCCGTTTCCCGGAGGCCGACAGCTTTCTGCGCCCCTATTTTACACGGCGTGAAATTGTGGCGGCGGTGACTCATGGGTTGCCACCAACATCCTTTCCTGACCGGTCGGGCTCGCAGATCGATCTCAAGCCTAATCCATCGGGGGAGGGGTACATCTGCCCTGCCTTCGACATCACGACCAGTCACTGTGGAATTTATGAGGCGCGTCCATTGGACTGCCGGCTATACCCCTTGGTTCTAATGTGGAATGCGGCACACACAGAGGTGGTGCTGGGGTGGGATACGAAGTGCCCCTTTCTGACGGAGACCGTACCCGAGACGATTGCCACGCATGCGAAACAGGTTGCCGATGAGCTGCTGGCTGATGATTCACTCAAGCGGCTGGCTGCCAACCCTTGGTTAATTGGTCGATTTCAAGACGATGTCGTCATCGTGCAGTCTCTTCCTCAGCTCACGGCTTGTTTGGTGCCGGTACTGCCTGATTCTCGACTGCGTCCCCTAACTCCGCAAGATGCGTCACGCTTTGCCCAAGCGGTGGACCGGGCGCAGTTGCTTGCCGATGATGCCCTGGCTGCCTATGCCTTCCCGTACCATTTCATCTGGACTGCGGCGTTACCGTACTGGTGGATAGAGCTCGATCAGATGATCTTCTTGTTTGCCCGTTCCCTAGACGGCTGGTTCATGCCCCTCATTCCGTTGGGGGCGAGACCATTGGATGGTGCCGTGCGGGAAGCGTTCCGGCTGATGCAAGAATGGAACGGGCAGTCGCCGGTCAACCGGATCGAAAATGTGATGGGGCTGCAGAAACGGGTATTGGAACGAGGCAGCGGGGAGTTCCGGTCCAAGGGGAACGACTATCTCTATCATGCTGAGGCGTTGGCGCAGTTGGCTGGTGACCGCTATAAGTCCCAGCGGGCGCTGTGCAACCGAGTGGAGCGCGAACGGACGATGACGGTCGAGCCATATCGTGCGCATCATCGGAGCGGCTGCCTTGCTCTGTACAATCTGTGGTCGTCGCAGAAACGGAGCCAGGAGTACCAAGGGTATGACTCACTGGGGCGCATGCTCCTTGAGGATGCCGAGGGGGCACATCGTCTTGCCTTGGTTGAGCCTGAGCGGATCGGCCTGTCAGGGACAGTGATCCTCATGGAGAACCGAATCGTCGCGTATACGTTCGGCTATTGGTTGACGCCCCGTGTTTGGTGTGTCCTGCTGGAGATTGCGGATCGATCTGTTTCCGGATTGGCCCAGTGGCTGTTCCGCGATACCTGCCGCACCGCCGTGAATTCTGGCGCAACTATTATCAATGCGATGGATGATGCTGGACTTCCAGGCCTGCGTCAAGCCAAGCGGGCCTACCACCCAACAACGCTGATCGAGAATTGGATCGTGACGGGGATACAACCATGACCGTTCCAAGGACCACATCGTCACCACCAGCTCCTCGTCGATACGGGTGGCTGCCGTTTTTGCTCATCGTGACTACGGTGGTGGTTCTGGGTATCGGATTCTTCCTGTTCGACCTGGTCGGCCGCAGCATTGCCTCGACTCTGTGGCTCTCACTATTGATCTTGCTCGTCTGGTCGGCGATTCGTTTGCGCGTGGAGTATCGTCAAGCTCTCTAAGAAAGTGCCTGGGCTTGGGCAACTGAGGGGGTCGTACTGCAGAGTCAGGAGCGCAACCGGGCGATCGTCGAGATGGCGCTTGATGGTGTCATTACCATCGATGCGTCTGGCATCGTGACCGACTGGGACAGTCAAACCACGGTCCTCTTCGGATGGGCTCACGAGGAAGTGATGGGCAAGCTGCTTATTGCGAGGCGATCGTTTTCGATCGTGATCGGGAGACGCATCTGCAAGAGATTCGGGAGTATCTCAGGACGGGAGCCGGCTCATATCGGCGAAGGATACATGTTTAGCACCTTTATCCGTGACATCACCGATCGCCGCAGAACCGAACAGCGCTTGGCTTCGCAATATGCCGTGATATGAGTGCTGGCCAAAGCGGCGGCGCTTGACGAGGCGGTACTCAAGATTGTTCAAGCCATCGACAAAAGCTTGAAATGGGAGATGGGTGTGTTGATGCAAAAAGTAGGCGAAGTATTGGATGGCTCAGCGATTGTGTAGACGTGACGCAGCCTGTTCCCCCACTCTGATCGCTTGATCTTGGGCACCGTTGTGTTTATTGTGGCTGGCAGGCACTCGGGTCCCGAGTGCCCGAGCGAGACTCTTGAGGAAAAGGCGCAAAGAGGTTCCATGACGCATCCTGGACGTGAACGTGATATTGGGCAGTATCGAATTGAGCAGCAGCCGTTCTATGCCGAAGTGCGCGGAGAGATAGGGCTGTTTTCGATTGCCGCGCGCAACAAGATGCCTGTGATGCTCAAGGGGCCGACCGGCTGCGGGAAATCTCGGTTTGTGCAGCACATGGCCTACCAACTGGGACGCCCGCTGATCACCGTAGCGTGCCATGAGGATCTCACGGCCTCCGACCTTGTCGGCCGCTATTTACTCAAAGGCCAGGAGACGGTGTGGATGGATGGACCTCTGACACTCGGTGTCAAGCATGGTGCGATTGTCTATCTCGATGAAGTGGTGGAGGCGCGAAAGGATACGACCGTCATCATTCATCCGCTCAGCGACGATCGCCGGGTCCTGCCGATCGAGAAAAAAGGCCAGATTCTGGAGGCTGCCGATGAGTTCATGCTCGTGATCTCCTACAATCCCGGCTACCAGAGCGTACTCAAGGACTTGAAGCAGAGCACCAAACAGCGGTTCATGGCGATCGAATTCGATTATCCTTCTCCAGATATCGAAACGACGGTGGTCGAACGCGAAGCGGGCGTCAGCCACGCGATTGCAGGCAGTTTGGTGAAGCTCGGTGGCAAAGTGCGAAACCTCAAGAATCATGGATTGGACGAAGGGGTCAGCACCAGGCTTTTGATCTATGCCGGGACGTTGATCCGGCAAGGCGTCCCGGCTGAACGGGCTTGTGATGTGACGATCGCCCGGCCCATCACCGACGACCCAGATATGCAGCGCAGCATTCTGGAACTAGCCAAAGCTATTTTCTGAGCCGTGGTATCCATCTCGATTGTGAACTCCCGTCCGATCATCGTGTAGAAAGCACGCACGGCGGTATCCGTGCGTCTTGCCGACTCCTAGCTTGTCTGAACTGCAGCGCCGAAAAGAGCGATCCCTTATGAATAGTTCTAGGGCGAGGCTGAGTAATCCACGGTTTCACTGGAAATCTGTTTCTGAGGTGGCCACCATGGCCATGATCGGATCATGAAGAATTCTTCATGGTCCCAACCTCTCATGAACAATCGGGCGAGCGTTGCTGCTTGGACTATTGAGAAACCGTCGAAGCAGGAACTGTTCGTGCCTGATGGGACGGGATCGGCAACCGCAGTGTAAAGACGGAGCCTTCGCCGGCTTGGCTTGTGACCGAAATGGCGCCTCCGTGCGCTTCCATGATTTCTTTCACAATGGGCAATCCCAGCCCGGTGCCGGCAGCATCTTTCAATCGAGCCCAATCGGTTCGATAGAACCGTTCAAACAGGTGCGGAATATGCTCCGGCTCGATACCGTGGCCGGTGTCTTCAACCGCGATCGAGACCTCCTGGTTGGCAGACTGTAATCGGATGGTGACTGTCCCACCGGAAGGGGTATAGCGCAGGGCATTGTCGAGCAGATTGATCAGTGCCTGTTTGAGCCACTGGGCGTCACCGAGTACCGAAGGGACTGGTGTGGATTCGAATAGCAGGGCGATGTGCCGGTCGTCGGCCAGCAGCGTTAGCTGGTCCACGAGCTCTTGGATCAGCGGTTCGACGTCGAGCTGCGTAAGCCGGACAGGCGATTTGTTGCTGGTGAATTTTGCGAGCGTCAACAAGGGGCGAATCAAGGCGATCAGCCGCTCCACTTGCTCTAGGTTATTGAGGAGCACTTCATGGTATTCCTCAGTGGTCCTGGCCTTCAGCAGTGCCACTTCTAGGTTCCCACGCAGAGTGGTTAACGGAGTTTTCATTTCGTGTGCGGCGATCTCACAAAAATTCCGCTGGACCTCGCTGCGCCGTTGGAATTGATCCAATACGGCGTTGACCGCTTGGGTCAGCCGCCGAAATTCCTGATAAGGCGAATCCAACGCCAGCCGTTTTCCCAGATCGGCTTCCGACATCGTTCCAGCGCCCGTACACAGGGCTTCAATTGGGGCCAGGACTTTTTGGGTTAGCCACAGACTGCCGAACCAGGTCACCAGCAGAGTGGTGCCAGATCCGAGGCTCAACAGCAGTATCAGATCGCTCAACGCGGTCTGGTGGTGGAGCAGCGATGTTTCCGCCTGCAGGATATATTGCACTTGCCCCTCTCGGGCGCTGGCGATGAAGAGATGCCGGGCCGGCATGCCGTCCGGCGAATCAATGGTTTCATACACGGTCCGTTGGATCAGAACTCGTTGGAGGAGATGTGAGGGAATAGACGACTGTATCAGGGCATTGGGGCTCTTCCAGATAAGCTGGCCGTCAGACGAGAAAACTCGCAAGGCGTGCAGCACCCCAGGCAGTTCGCGCTGTGCGTTTTCGTTCGGACTCACTTTACTGGTACGCGCGAGATCCTTCCCGCTCTGGCTGAGGATGTCGGGGTGGTGCTCGACAAGCTCGGCTAGCGTCTCCGCCAGTGCCAGCAGCCGCCCGTCGACGAAGCGGTGCAGCAAGGCCTCGCTCGCGAGGTACACGAGTACAGAAAAGAAGAGAAGGCCACCCATCAGGATGAGCGCCGACCGACTGATGAGACTGCGTAGCGAATTCATGTTGCGGCGTTGGGTTCTTCCAGCATGTACCCTGCGCCGCGTACGGTGGCAATCAACGGCGGGGAAAATTCCCGGTCGATTTTTGCTCGCAAGGCTCGGATGTGGGCATCCACAATATTGGTCATGGGGTCATAGCTGATATTCCATACATGTTCGATGATTATCATTCGTGTCAGGACCCGATTCTTATTTCGCAAGAGGAATTCAAGCAAAGCGTATTCCTTGTTCGTCAACAAAATCTCGTGCCCGGCCCGCCAGACCTGGCGGGTTGCCGGATCAAGCGTCAGGTCCACGGCTTGAAGGTTCATCGCCGACTGGTGGTTGCCTCGGCGCAGTAGAACTCTGATCCGAGCCAATAGCTCTACGAAGGCGAAGGGCTTCGGCAGAAATTGGTCTGCGCCGATGTCGAAACCAGACACTTTGGCCTCCAGCGTGTTGCGCGTGGTCAGCAGAAGGACGGGAGCGGTGTCGCCTTTGGCGCGAATGCGGCTGCACAGGGTCAGACCGTCCAGCTTGGGCAGCATGACGTCCAGGATCAGAAGGTCGTACGGGTTATTCAGGGCCAACTCTAATCCCGTTTTACCATCGGCGGCGAAGTCCACCGCGTAATGCTCCTCCTTGAGTCCTTTGCGAATGAACTGCGCAAGATTCAGATCGTCTTCGACCAGCAGAATCCGCATGAGCATTCCTCACAAGGGCGGGCCCCATTATATGCCATCTTCCTCGAATCGGTGTGAATGGAATGTGAAGGAATGGTGAAGAGATTCCAATGTGTGATTGGAAAATTTTCATGCTAAAAAGCGTTTTAGTTATATATAACAGCTACTTGCGACATTCTAAAATTTTGATTTCTAGAACTGATTGGATCGCAGCAGGAAATGATGGTGTTACTGATTCTGATGCCGCCACTTCCACGGAGAGATTGGGTGGTTATCACTCCATAGCCCGCGTTTGGCGTCTTTCGCTTCCTGTTCCAACTGTTCCAAAACCGTGCTGTTCCGCGCATACTTCTGGTACCACCAACAGAACCCCTCCCGAACTAACTCCTGATTGAGATTGCGTCCATCAGCAAGAGTAATCTGCCCGACGATGCGATGGTACTTGTCACGCCCCAAATCCGTCACCGTGACTTCTTTCTTATCTGCGAGTTCTCGGGTGAACTCAGTCGCTTGCGGTCCCCAGGGTTGATGCGTTTCAGGACAATCAATGCCATTGAGACGAATCTTTTGTAAGGATCCATTGGCCACGACTGTGAGAGTATCTCCATCGTGGACGCTCACCACAGTTGTTCTAAAGGTGGAATCTGGTGTGATGAGAAGGGACAAAGGACGCGGAGGTGGCGCTGTACAAGCAACTATTCCTAGTGAGAGCAGTATGGCTAAACTACAAGAGCGTTTCATTGACACACGGATTCACCGCACATGAATTGTTTGATTCTAAACTGAATGAAGCAATCACTTATTGCTCTTCATTCGTGCATAGTTCACGCACCCTAACTCTTCTTTCATGTCACAAGCTTTACCGAAATAGTTCAGTGCGTCAGTGTTGCTTTGTCTGACACCTTTTCCGTATTCATATATATTACCAAGATACCAACACGTTGACGCCGATCTCAGGTCACACGCTTTGCGAAACAACTGTACTGCCTCAAGCAAGTCTTGTCTGATGCCCTCTCCTTTTTCATACATCAGACCCAGACTGGTACACCCTGTCGCCTCGCCCCCGTCACACGCTTTACGAAACAACGCTACCGCCTCAACAAAATCTTGTCGGAGGCCTCTGCCATCTTCATACATCAGACCCAAATTGTTACACCCTTTCGCCGATCCTCCGTCACACGCTTTACGAAAGAACGCTGCCGCCTGAAACAGGTCTTGTGTAACGCCTGTGCTGTTTTTATACAGCACACCAAGCGCACCACACACTATCGTATTGCCTTGGTCGCATAGTGTTCTGAGTTCTTTGAGTTCAGGAGACTCTTCTGCCCAGGAGATACTTGGAAAGGCACACGTAGCGAATAGAGGAATGACGAGAAACAGATATCGAAGATTCATGGGGGAATCTCCGAGAAGAGAGGCCGACCGAACGAGACAGCAGCAAGTATACAGTAAACCACGCAGTGCGTCCTAATGCTTTATAGGCGGTCCCGCACCTAATCTGAAGTTGTGCGGCTATCTCACGAATCCCTGCCCCATGTTCCCGCACCGCTGTTCCCTCGCGCCTTCGCGCCGAAGGTCAACTGAGTATTCACGAAGCCTCGGCAATGTTCCATCACTTATATGCCACGCTGGGAGCTCTCTTTCTCTGACTGATCGCTGGGGTGTTTCTGATCATGACCGAGGATCAGGTGCTGACCTGACGTGTGCTCAATGGAGTGTGCGGACTGTACCTACTGTTGGGAGTGAGGATGGCGACGGCGGAGGAAATTCGGGAAGAGTTCGGCATCCCTCGAAAGGCGATCGTCTGGCCATTCTTTATCTTCGTCTATGTCCTGACCGGTGGCAACTTGGTCATCGCGGCAGGGTACTTCCTCGGGCTTGCTTCGTTGGTCTTCATAGTTGATATCGTCTTGCTTCTATTCGTCACCACGTTAACCGTTATCTCTCTTCTCGCATCCCTTCCTCTTGGTCGGTTAACTCGTGAGTTTAGCATGGTATCGGCTGGAGCATCGCCTGAAGGGAACAAGTCATGTTGAAGATCACCGGGCAACAACGCACTGGGTCGGATTCTTTCATACTCATACTCGAAGGTCGGTTCGCAGGTCCTTGGGTCAAGACACTCACCGCGTATCGACGTGAGATGTCCGAGAACCAACAGCCGTGCACGATGATTGATTTGACCGGGGTGACCTTCATTGATGCCGAGGGTAAGGTGCTGTTAGCGCAGCTCTCGCAGTAAGGGGTGGACTGCGGGCGTCTGGTTGTTTGACTAGGTCTGTGATTGAAGAGATCATCGGTGAGGGTAGACCCAAATCAGTAATGAAGAGTTGTGCTGGGCCCGCCATGAAGGCTGGTCGAAGATGAGTCGTGACGGATGGCCGGTCATTGCCACAGCCCAGAGAAGTATTGACTACCGTTGATTTGCCCCCGTCTTACCTCGCAGAGTATACTGCCACGTTTGTCTTGTAGCGGAACGATCGATGAAAGCGAAAAAGTAGGATAGGTGGCAGAGTGACTCATCATTGGCTGAAGGGAAGTGCCGCGGCATTGCTTGCATTGGGTGCCATAGGATCGGTCGGTTGCAAGCAGGAAGCCGGATCCATGCCGGCGCAGCCGGTGCCGCAAGTGGAGGTGGTCACTATCGAAACCCAGCCGGTCCCGGATGAACCGGAGTTCATCGGCCAGGCGGAAGCGTCTCGGCCAGTCGAAATTCGCGCACAGGTAACGGGCATCTTGAAGGGGGTGCTGTATCGGGAAGGCCGCGACGTCAAGAAGGGTGATCAACTCTATCAGATCGATCCGGTTCCGTTTCAGGCAGCGGTGGCAGAAGTGAAAGCCAAAATTGCGCAGGCAGAAGCGAAACTGGTCCAAGCCCAACAGGACTTGGCCCGAGTCAAGCCGCTGCTGGCGGAACAGGCGGTCAGCCAGAAAGACGTCGATGACGCGGTTGCCCAGGATCTTGCCGCTCGGGCGCTGCTCCAGGCGGCTCAGGCTGAGTTGATCAAGGCGCAGTTTGATCTCGACAATACCCTGGTGACGGCGCCGATCAATGGGCTGGTCGAAAGGAGTCGATACTACGAAGGCCGGCTGGTCTCGGCCCAGACGGATCTCTTGACTGTGATCCATCAGGTTGATCCGATGTACGTGGTCGTCAGCGTACCGGAGACGTTCATCCTGAAACGCCGCCGCGACATCGAATCCAAGCGCATTCAACACCCTGGTGTCTATAAGCTTCGCGGCGCCCTGACGTTGATGGATGGCACAGTCTATCCAGGCGAAGGGGTGCTGGATGTGTTGGAGCCGGGCCTGCGGATGGAAACGGGCGCGCGCCAGATCCGAATCACCTTTCCCAATGCCAAACGCATCCTGTTGCCAGGCCAGTTCGTCAAAGTTCGCTTCAAGGGCGACGTGAAAGCTAAAGCGGTGCTGGTGCCGCAACGGGCTGTCTTGCAAGATCCCACAGGTCCGTTTGTGTTCATCGTCAACGGTGAAGAGCGAATTGAAATGCGGAGCGTCGTGGCCTCGGATTGGAAAGGGACCCAGTGGCTCATCGACGAAGGATTGAAATCCGGCGACCGTGTCGTGGTCAATGGGTTAATGAAGATCGGTCCCGGCGCGCCGGTCAAGGCTGTTCCAATGACACCGCCGGTTGATACGTCTCCCTCTCCCCTCGCACCCCAGCAAGGCTAACACGTGATCTCCCACGTCTTCATCGACCGGCCGATCCTGGCCTCGGTAGTCTCCATCGTCATCGTGGTAATGGGGCTGCTCGCGCTACAGTTTTTGCCGCTCGCGCAATTTCCGGACATCAATCCGCCAGTCGTGCAGGTGGAAGCGGATTATCCAGGCGCCAGCGCCGAAGTGGCGGCTGAAGCGGTCGCCCGTCCGATCGAGGTCATGCTGCCCGGCATCGATAATTTGCTCTATTTTGAATCCACCAGTAGCAACGACGGGCACATCAGCATCACACTTACGTTCGAGATCGGCACGAACCCTGACATTGCTCAGGTCCAAACCCAGAATCGCGTCAAACTCGCGGAACCGCAGTTGCCGACGGAAGTCATCCGGCAGGGGGTAGCGGTGAAGAAAGTGACCCGCAACCTGCTTGCGGTCTTCGTGCTGAAGTCGAACGATCCCCAACACGATGCCATCTTTCTCTCCAACTATGCGACCCTCCGGGTCGTCGACGAACTCAAACGTGTCCGAGGTGTCGGCGACGCCTGGGTCTTCGGACAATCCAATTACAGCATGCGGATCATTCTCGATCCCGTGCACATGGCGAAACTAGGGCTTGTGCCGAGCGATATTACGGCCGTCATCCGAGAACAGAATCGTGACTATCCGTCCGGGACAATCGGACGGGAACCTACGACTAAAGGGACCGAGCTGACGATTCCCATCATTACGAAGGGCCGGCTGACCGATGTGAAGGACTTCGAGGAGTTGATCGTGCGTGCACTGCCGGACGGCTCCACGGTTCGACTGAAAGATGTGGCGCGCATTGAACTAGGGGCGCAGTCTTATGCGCTGGAAGCGCGATGGAACAGCAAGCCCACCACCTTTATTCTCACGTTCTTGGCGCCCGGAGCCAATGCTCTGGAGATGGTGCGCGGCACGCGGGCCAAGATGGACGAACTGTCCAAGCACTTTCCCCCGGGCGTGACTTACGATGTCCCGTACGACACGACACGCTTCATCGAAATCTCCATCAAGGAAGTCGTGAAGACGCTGGTGGAAGCGATGGTGCTCGTGGTGCTGGTCGTTTATCTGTTCTTGCAGACTTGGCGGGCCACGATTATTCCAACCGTGGCGGTGCCGGTGTCGCTGATCGGGACGTTTGTCGGCCTCTATGCGCTGGGGTTCTCCATCAACACGATTACGCTGTTCGGGATGGTGTTGGCAATTGGAATCGTGGTCGACGACGCTATCGTCGTTGTCGAGAACGTCGAACGGCACATGCGGGAAGACCGGCTTTCGGCCAAAGACGCGGCCAAACGAGCGATGAACGAAGTGACGGCACCCATTATTGCGATCGTCTTGGTGCTGGTCTCGGTCTTCGCACCCGTCGGATTTGTCGGCGGGATCACGGGAGCGCTCTACAAACAGTTTGCCGCGACTATCGCCATTTCGGTAACCGTGTCCGGGTTTGTCGCGCTCTCGCTCAGCCCCGCGCTCTGCGGTGTGGTCTTGACGCCACACCAGGGTGGGCGGGACGGGTTTTGGGTGTGGTTCGATCGATTGTTTGGAGGGACGCAACGTGGCTATACGGCAGCGGTTGCCGCGATCCTGACCAGGCCCATACGGGTGATGACCGTATTTGTGCTTCTTCTCGCCGGGTCATTGTGGTTGTTTCAATCATTGCCGAAGAGTTTTTTGCCTGAAGAGGATCAAGGATATTTCATTGTCGTGGCTCAATTGCCGGATGGCGCGTCGAAGCAGCGGACCGATGCGGTACTGGAGCGGATCGAGCGATTTTTCCAGAGTAACTCTGCCGTGAATTCTACGGATGCCTTGTCGGGTATGAACTTTGTGTTCGGTACCAGAGGACCCAACGGGGCGACGATGTTCGTGCCGTTACAGCTATGGGATGAACGTCCGGGTCCGCAGAACCACGTGCAGGCGCTGGTCGGCGCAGCCTATGCCGAGTTCGAAAAGATTCCCGAAGCGCTGCTACTGGCGTTCAATGCGCCGGCGATCGAAGGCGTTGGGGCGGCCGGAGGGTTTTCCGCTCAGTTGCAAGATCCCACGGGCGAAGATTTCAAGCGGTTTGCCTCCGTGGCACAGCAATTTGTCCAACGGGCGCAGCAGGAGCCGGCGATCGGACGGGTAGGAACGAATTTCCGTGTGTCTTCGCCACGGCTATATGCCCATGTGAACCGCGAACGGGCGAAGGCGTTGGGTGTACCCATCTCGGAGATCTTCGACACGGTGCAGGCCTATTTCGGGAATTTCTACATCAACGACTTCGTGAAGTTCGGTCGTGTGTATCACGTGCAGACCGAAGCCGAAGCGGCCTACCGGTCGACGCCGCAGGACTTGTCGAAGATCTACCTGCGGGCGCAGAATGCGCAGGGCACCAGCATGATACCGCTTGATACGGTTGTGACGGCGGAGTATCAAAGCGGGCCTGATCCGGTGCAGCATTTCAACGGGTATAATACGGCCCTCGTGCTGGGGGCGGCGGCACCAGGGTTCAGCTCTGGGCAGGCACTGGAAGCGCTAGAGCGTGTGGCCAACGAGGTGTTGGTTCCGCAAGGCTATGGAATCGATTGGAGCAATATCTCCTTCCAGGAGCGGCGAGCCGGTGGCAAGTCCAACCAGGTGCTGTTGCTCGGTCTCTTGATGGTGTTTCTCGTCTTGGCGGCGCAATTCGAGAGCTGGGTCGTGCCGTTCGCTGTGATCTTGGCAGTACCGTTTGCGATCTTTGGCGCGGTCTCGGCGGTTTGGCTTCGTGGCTTTGAGAATGAAATCTACTTCCAGATCGGCCTCGTGACCTTGATCGGCTTGTCAGCCAAGAATGCGATTTTGATCGTCGAATTCGCCAATGCCAGATTTGAGGCGGGCCGTCCTTTGCTCGAAGCGGCAGTCGAAGCGGCACGGTTGCGGTTCCGCCCGATCATCATGACATCGATGGCCTTTATCTTCGGCATGGTTCCGCTGGTCATCGCATCGGGTGCCGGCGCGGTGAGCCGCCAGTCGATTGGAACCGGTGTGCTGGGGGGCATGCTGGCGGCGACATTTCTGGCGATTTTCTTCGTGCCGCTGTTTTTCGTGCTGCTGAGAAAATGGAGGAAGCGCGGAGTCCAATCGGGTGGGGTAGGACACATGCCGGGCGAATCAGGCGATTCAATAGAGGCTAAACTGTGATCGTGCGACTGTTACTGGTCGTCGGGTTCTCGTTGGGGCTGCTTTCCTGCTCGGTGGGCCCTGATTATCAACGGCCGACGACCGAGATGGAAGATCGTTTTCGCATGGCCAGAGCCTCAGAGGAATTGCCGTCGCTCGCGAATCTAGCCTGGTGGGACTTATTGCGGGATGAGCAGTTGCAGCAACTCATTCGAACGGCACTGGCGGAAAACAAGAATCTTCAGCAGGCGGTCGCGACGGTCGAGGAGTTTCGTGCCCGCGCGCTGATCGCTCGTTCGGATTATTTTCCAGGGGTCACCGTGGCGGCGAGTGCGCCGGCAGGGCGCAAGGCCAACTTTCTGTTTCCTGGATTTGCCAGTCCGTTCAACTATTATTTGGTCGGCAATCTGGCTTGGGAAATGGATCTGTGGGGTCGGGTCAAGCGCCTGAACGAAGCGGCCCGTGCCGAATTGCTGTCGAAGGAAGAAAACCGCCGTGCGGTGACGATTCAACTGGTGAGTGCCGTCGGTGAAGCGTATTTTAATCTGCTTCAGTTTGACACGCAATTGGATATTGCCAAGCGGACGCTGCAATCCTGGGAAGAGTCGGTTCGCATCTCACAGGCCCGTCTGAAACAAGGACTCAGTTCAAAACTGGATACGGATCAGTTCGAGGCGGAGCGGGCTAGTGCCGCGGCGCGGACCGCCGAGCTCGAACGGCAGATGGTGCAGGCCGAGAATCACGTGAGTGTCTTGATCGGCCATAAGCCTGCGACCATCATGCGGGGCCGCTCATTAGACGAACAGGCCGTGCCGCCGGAGGTACCGCCCGGGTTGCCTTCTGAATTGCTGCTGCGCCGGCCGGATCTCCTCCAAGCCGAGCAACAGTTGGCAGCAGCCACGGCGCGTATCGGCGCCGCCAAAGCCGAGCGATTCCCAAAAATCACGTTGACCGGCCTGGTCGGAATGGCCCATCCGGAATTGTCGTTGATCTTTACCGATGTATCCACATTCGGCGTTGCCGGCGCCGGGCTGACGACTCCTCTGTTAAACGCCCAAGTGCTGGGATTCCAGCAGGAGGCGGTGGAGGCTCAAAGCCGACAGGCTCTGGCCCAGTACCAGCAATCGGTGCTCATGGCTTTTCGGGAAGTCGAAGATGCGCTTGTCGCGGTTCACACGGCACGCACCCAAAGCGAGGCACAGCAGCAGCAGGTGGCGGCGCTGCAATCAGCACTGAAATTGTCGGAATTGCGCTATAAAGGTGGATTAGGAAATTACCTCGACGTGCTCGCGGCCCGGCGAAATCTGTTTGAGGCCGAATTAAGGTCGACCAACACCCGTCGAGTCCATCTTGTGTCGATCGTCCAGCTGTACAAGGCGTTGGGCGGCGGCTGGTCGCCTGAGACGGTATCAGCCGACAGGAAGAAAGAACAGGAGTCATATGCACAACCCGGCGCAGACTGATTTTCCGATCCATGATCTACTGGCCCTCCGTTGGAGTCCCCGGGCCTTTGCGGAGCGGCCGATTGAAGGTGATAAGGTGAACAGTTTGTTTGAGGCTGCCCGTTGGGCGCCTTCGTCGAACAATGAGCAGCCCTGGCGATTCATCGTGGCCGGCAAGGACGATGAGGCGCAGTGGAATCGGCTGCTGGCCTGTGTGGAGGAAGGCAATCGCATCTGGGCCGTCCGTGCGCCGATGCTGATTTTGTCTGTCGCGCGCTTGAACTTTGAGAAATGCGACAAGCCGAATCGGCATGCCCTGCACGATGTGGGTATGGCGACGGGCAATCTCGTGTTGCAAGCGACGGCGCTCGGGTTAGTGGCGCGGCAGATGGCCGGTTTCGATGTGGAAAAAGCGCGCGGCGACCTCAATATTCCCTTCGGATATGAACCGGTGGCGATGATCGCCGTCGGGTACCCAGGCGATCCGAGGATGTTGCCAGATACGCTGCGTCAACGTGAGTTGGCCTCGCGCGAGCGCCGTGCCACCTCCACCTTCGTGTATGTCGGAGAGTGGGGGAAGTCGGTTCCCTTCATTTCGTAGACTGATGCGCGGAAGCCTACCAGCCACACGGCATCTCACACGCGTCGATCCGGTTATGCGCCGATTGATCCGTGAAGTCGGGCCTTGGACGCTGAGCCCAAGAGTTCGCCGATCGCCGTTCGAATCGTTGACTCGTGCGATTGCGTATCAGCAGTTGCATGAGAAGGCAGCGGAGAGTATCTTGCGGCGATTCATCACCCTCTTTCCAAAATGCCGATTTCCTACTCCCGACAAAGTCCTGGCCAAAAGCTCACGATCGATTCGAGCCGTGGGCTTTTCACGTTCGAAGATCCTGGCGCTTCGCGATTTGGCGTCGAAGACCCTCGATGGCACGGTGCCTCCCAACCGAGTCATCGCACAGCTTGATGATGAGGCGATCATTGAGCGGCTGATTGAGGTTCGCGGTATCGGGCGTTGGACAGTCGAAATGCTGCTCATTTTCCAGTTGGGCCGGCCGGACGTGCTGCCTGTCGACGATTATGGCGTGCGCAACGGATTCCGGATTGCCTATGGACTTCGGTCGATGCCGACACCGAAACAGGTGCTGCGATATGGCGAGCGGTGGAAACCATATCGAACGGCCGCCTCATGGTACCTTTGGCGCGCCGCGGATCGTGCAAAAGGAGGCGTGACAGTGCTCTGATGGCTCATTTACAGAACGGCTTCATTTCAAGGTGTGCGACATGTTTCTATCGATGCCGCTCGCATCATCCGTGAGATGTGCTGGCAGCATGGCGCTGCTCTACATTGAAAAGTTTCTTTTCACGGGAGATCATCTGTGGTGGAATCCGCAGTCACGGGCATTGGGGGTTCCCAGTGCCCGATCGAGTGACAATGGGCGTGTACATTGGGAGGAACTCAGAAGATGGCTTCACTGAGCGGGAAAGTGGCGATTGTGACAGGAGCGTCGAATGGAATCGGCCGGGCGATCGCAGAGCGATTTGCGGAAGACGGCGCGATCGTCGTCATCAACCATTCCAAGAGTACCGAGAAGGCGCAACAGGTCGTGATCGGGATTCAAGCCAGGGGCGGCAAGGCGGTGGCTTTCCAAGCGGATATGAGTAAAGTATCCGAGGCACGGCGGCTTGTGCGCGAGACGGCCAAACAGTTCGGCCGTCTCGATATTCTTGTGAACAATGCCGGCCGGTTCATGTCCAAACTGCTGGCGGAGACGACGGAAGAGGAGTTTGATCAGGTCGTGGCGCTGAATGCCAAGGGGCCGTACTTTGCCATGCAGGAAGCTGCGCTCGTGCTGAAGGACGGCGGGCGGATCGTGAATATCTCGACCGACGGGACGCACTTGAGTTTTCCTGGAGCAACCGCCCATCTCGGCAGCAAGGGTGCGCTGGAACAATATACCAAGGGATTGGCCCAAGAACTTGCGCCGCGCAAAATTACGGTGAATACTGTGTCACCGGGATTTACGGAAACGGGGATGATGACAGATCAATATCGCCAAATCGGCATCCAACAGTCCCCTCTCAAACGGCTAGGCACGCCGAAAGACATTGCCGACGTGGTGGCCTTTATCGTCAGTGACGAAGCCCGCTGGCTCACCGGGCAGAATATTCATGCAGGCGGCGGCATTGTGATGTAAACCTCATCCGTCAGGGCACATCCCCGACACGCACACGACCTGTCGTGACCAACCCATTCCTCAACTGGATTGACCGTAATATTCTCTCGCTCGGCCGTGAGATGCGGCTCTCGTATCTGCCGCCGCTCATGGTCTATGTGGCCTATGGAATTTCCGGCCTGACCGGGATCGTCGGTACCTTCTTCGTCAAAGACTATCTTGGACTCTCCGCCTCGTTCCTTGCCGCGCTTGGATTCTGGGCGGGCATTCCCTGGGCGCTGAAGATGCCTATCGGTCACACCGTCGATTTGCTCTGGCGTTGGAAAGGCTGGTTGGTTGGGATGGGGGCGACCTTGTTGGCCGTGAGCCTCGGTATCATGGCGGCGCTGATCGGGAACCGTGAGGTCATGACGACAATCTTGCCCGCGGAGGTGTGGTTCGTACTTAGCACACTGCTCGCGCCCATCGGCTACGTCATCCAAGACGCGGTGGCTGATGCCATGACGGTTGAGGCCGTTCCCCGTGTCGATGCGCGGGGTCAGCCGTTTGATGAGCAGACCCGAAGACTCATGCACACGACGATGCAGACGCTCGGCCGTGTAGCGATCATCGGGGGTGGCATCCTCGTGGCGATGGTCAACGTCTACGTGTTTTCCGGTACCGACGAGCTGCCGCAACCGGAACTCGTGAAGATTTATCAACGAATTTATCTCGTGGCGCTCAGTATTCCCTTCGTTTCTGTGTTGGGGCTAGGATTGGCGTGGCGGCTTCGGCGGCGGCATCGGGAAGAACTGATTCGACAAGGATTCACGCGGGAGCAGGCCATGCAGATGGTCGATCTGCGCGACCAAGCATCAGACAAGACACAACCCAACTGGTGGATTCTGGGCGGCAGCCTGGCCTTCGTGTTGTTTACCCTGACGGTCGGCTTGGGAGGATTTCCCTATCGAGAAGAGATTGTGTTTGCCGGGTCCATGGGGATTGTCCTGTTCCTCATGGCGCGATTGGTCAGCGAATTGGAGCCGGATAAGCAGCTTACACTCGTCGGGACGGCCGTCGTCGTGTTCATGTTCCGGTCGATTCCAGGAACCGGACCCGGCACAACTTGGTGGATGATCGATCAACTCAAGTTCGATCAGCAGTTTCTTTCTATTCTGTCGTTGACCGGCAGTACGTTGACGCTGGTCAGCATGTTCGTCTTTCGCCGGTTCATGGCTGAGCGGTCAATTGCCTATGTGGTGGGATTTCTGACCGTCATCGGCACGATCCTCACCATTCCCGTTGTCAGCATGTTTTATGGGCTACACGAATGGACGGCGCAAATGACCGGTGGATTTGTGGATGCGCGGTTCATTGCCTTGATCGATACGGCGCTGGAATCACCGCTTGGACAAATCTCGATGGTGCCGATGCTCGCCTGGATTGCTAATTCCGCGCCGGCTCATCTGAAAGCCACCTTCTTTGCCGTCATGGCGTCGTTCACCAATCTGGCGCTCTCGTTTAGCCAGCTCGGCACGAAGTACCTGAACGAGATCTTCGTCATCACGCGCGAAGTGAAGGATGCCGCGACTGGTGCGATGCAGAGCCCCGCCGACTATAGCCAACTTGGTGAATTACTCATCGTACAGCTCTTATTGGGTCTCATCCTCCCGTTTCTGGCTATAGCCTTCGCCAAGGTCTCTCGGTTTAAGAGCGCGTGAGAGTCCGGTAAATCCTTCTGGCATCCCCTTGACCTGTGCGGTATGATAGAGGCCGTAAAACGTAAAAGGATATGACGAATCCTTACAGGGCTTGAAACCTCTTACGTTTTACGTCTTACGTTTCACGCAATTCACGAAAGGGGGGCGACCGGTTTCGACGGGGATACTGAGGTCACTGTCGCATGTCGAGCTCTCGGGAACTCGTAAAAGTCCGAGAAAACGCAACTGCCAATCAAGAACTGGCACTCGCAGCCTAATTTAGGCTGAGACGTCGTTCCATCTGAGGCCCGCGGGGGTGGAACGGCGCGATGCAGCGGGCTGGTCCCAGGCCGGTGCTCAGCGGCCAGGATGAGAACTTTCTGGGCTAGCGGTTGTTCTAAGCCTGCCGATGGGCGTGGACGGCTGCGAAACTCAAACTATCGGCTACACATGTAGACACAGTGCACTGACGATCTTCGGACAGGGGTTCAACTCCCCTCGCCTCCACCAAATCGGACTTTATGCGACCCACCCGCTTTTTGTCGTGTTATCGTGATGAATGCGGGCGGATAAGCCCCTCTCCAGTATTCCGACTCCGTATCCAGATTTGCGTGTGCTACCGCGTTTGATCAAATTGCGGCGAATAGGTACTTTGCCGCAAGTAGGCTTAGGTTCCTCACGTCGTGCATACCGGCGGCTCACCGCACTGTCAGTGTGCTTGTTCCCGATGACCTTCTTGTCCGATCAGCAGATCATACGGTGCAAAGTCGTCGGTCAGTTCCATGCCTGGAGGCCAGGGCTCTGTTCTCCGCGTACGTAGAAGCGCAATCGCTTCGATGGGTAGTTGCCGGTTCATTGCTGTCTCAGTAACTTTTCTAACAAAATCATCTGCCGATGCAGTTTCAATGGGGCGCCCGCCAAAGAAGATCAAATTTCTGGCCTGACTCATGTCAGTTCTCCATGGACTTTCAATGGGAAAGGTGTGAATCACCGGAAACGTCCGTTTCATGGTGTGCACTACTGCCGAGGCACGGGCACGATCGCCTTCCCTTCCCGACGATGCCAGATTGATCGCCACGACTCCGTCGGGATTCAAATGTGCCCGTACCAGACCGAAGAACTCTACCGTCGTCAAGTGAAACGGGATCATGTCTCGCGCAAACGCATCGATCCACATCACGTCGTAGGTGTGATCTGTTGCATTGAGGAAGGCGCGCCCGTCCTTGACCGAAACATGATGAGTGGCTGGCGGGTGATAGTCGAAAAACTGTTCTGCCATGCGCACGACGGCTGGGTCGAATTCCACGATGTCGAGCTCCAGCTCAGGTCGATGCTGGGCCAGCCACTTCGCGATCGACCCGCCGCCATGGCCGAGAATGAGCCCACGCTTTGGTTCGGTCACCAGCGCGAGCGACGACACCATCATTTGGCTGTAGGGTAGAAACAGGTAGGCGGGATCGGCTTTCCACATTGTGGCATGAAAGGTCCGGTCCAAGACGAGATACCGGAACAGTTGATCGTCACGAATGCGGATTTGCTGATAGGGACTATCTTCTTGATAGATGGGCTGGTTCAGCCGCTGCAGCGGGTGCGACGCGAGAGTGGCTAGTCCAACCGAGCAGAAGATGCCTGCACCAAGAACCATCCGGTGCGTCGATGGGCCTTTCACGAGCCACAAGATGGCCAGCCCGATTTGCAGACCGCCGAGCCAGGCGACCAACGACTGGCTGCCCATCCACGAAAGAAGAAAAAACGCCGTTCCCCATGTTCCTACGAGGCTGCCGACGGTCGACAGGGCGATCATGCGTCCGGTGTGGAATCCCACGTGCTCCATATTCGCCACAGCCAGCCGCAGCATGGCCGGCAGCGCGCCGCTCAACCCAAAGGCCGGTGGCGCTAGGAGCACCGTGGCGGCGAGGCAGGGCCCCCATCGAGGATCTTGCGTGAATTTTTCGATTTCGAACAGAATAGGCTGGTTACTCCAGGCAATGAGAAAGGTCCAGCTGCCAGAAAACAGCAGCAAGCCCGCTAGCACCATTCCGCCTGAGTAACGGTCCGAGAGCCAGCCGCCGAAGGCGTACCCGCTGCTCATCGCAGCCAAGATGACTCCAATCAGCGCCCCCCAGACGTACAGGGAATTGCCGAATACGGGTGCTAACAGACGGCTCCCCAAGATTTCCAACGCCATGACGATGGCTCCCGTCACGAAGGCGGTGGAGAGGAGAAACCAACGGGGGATGTGTATCGGGTTATGCGTCATGGACCGGAAAGAATGGTCGCGCATTCTACTCAACAGTTTTTCTTGGAGTCAATGAATCGATCAGTCATTGAGTGTGCTGGCTCAAATGACGCGGCCGATTGCCTGCGACAATTCTCGTTGCTATACTTCACCGCACTGAGGAATCCTAGGCGGAGATTAGTTCATGCATATCAGCGTCATCGGAACCGGCTATGTTGGACTTGTCACCGGGGCGTGCTTTGCCGAGTTCGGCGTGAACGTCACCTGTATGGACAGCGACGCCCGGCGGGTAGCCTCCTTGGAAAAAGGCGAAGTGCCCTTCTATGAGCCGGGGATCAAAGAGTTGGTCACCAAAGGGTTGCGGGAGAATCGGCTGACCTTCACGACCGATATCGCCAAAGCGGTCGATCAGGCACTCGTGCTGATCATTGCTGTCGGGACTCCTCCCCGTGGAGACGGGTTCGCGGATCTGTCGTACGTCGAAGAAGTCGGCCGGGGCATCGGCCGCAATATGACGGGTTACAAGGTCATTGTGACCAAGTCGACTGTGCCGGTAGGAACCGGCCACAAGCTTCGTGAAATCATCAAGCAGACACAGCAAAAACCCGTACGGTTTGACGTGGTATCCAACCCCGAGTTTCTGCGAGAAGGGTCGGCCATAGAAGACTTTATGCGGCCGAATCGTGTGGTGATCGGCGCGGATAGTGACCAAGCCGTCGCCATATTGAAGGACTTGTATCGTCCGCTCTATCTTATTGAGACGCCAATCGTCGTAACCGACGTGCCGACGGCGGAGCTGATCAAATACGCTTCCAACGCGTTTCTCGCCACGAAGATTTCGTTCATCAATGAGATTGCCAACCTCTGTGAGAAGGTCGGCGCCAATGTCCAAATAGTGGCCAAGGGCATGGGTCTCGACCATCGTATCGGCTCCAAGTTTCTCCACGCAGGGCCTGGGTTCGGCGGGTCGTGTTTTCCCAAGGACTTGACTGCGCTTATTCAAATGGGCGAACGCCATGGTCAGCCAATGCAGATTGCCTCCGCTGCCGCGAAGGTCAATGACGAGCAGCGAAGACGGATGGTGACCAAGATCTGTGAAGCGCTCGGGGGGCTGACCGGGAAAACAGTTGGGCTTTTGGGCCTCTCGTTCAAACCGAATACGAACGACCTGCGAGAGGCTCCGGCGCTGGCGATCGGGCAAGAGCTCCTGTCGGCAGGAGCGGCCATTAGGGCCTATGATCCGGAAGCTCTCGAAGAAGCATGCCGAGTCTTGCCTGCCATACAGGCCTGCCGCGATGCCTACCATGCGGCGGAGGGCGCGGATGCCCTGATTATCATGACCGAGTGGAACCTATTTCGGAATTTGGAGTTCGAGAAGCTGAAAGCGGCCATGCGCAGCCCGGTGTTGCTGGACTTGCGCAACATCTACGATCCGGCCCGAGTTGCGGCGGCGGGTTTCCAATACATCTCAATTGGGCGCCAGACGCAGGGTCCCATCGCCGCGTCCTAATTTTTCAGGCCAGACGCGGCAGCACGGCTGCCGCGTCGTCCTTTGTTTTCGGTTTATAGCCCATCCGGTCCAAGACTTTTAGGATCCTGGTTTTGAGCCGATCATCGGCATCGGTGAGCGCGGTCGCGAGCGGTTCGACGGCCGGCTTCCCGACTTTTCTGATGATCTCCGCGGCGGATTGCCGGATCTCATCTTCCTCGGATACCAATAAAGGAATCAGCGCGGGAACGGATACCCCACCAAGTTTGATCAGGGAATCGTAGGCCCGTTGCCGCACATCGCCGACCTCGTCCGTCAGGGCATGGACCAGAGGATCGACGGCCCGCGGGTCCTTCAACTCGCCCAAAACTTCCGCCGCATATTTCCGGTTCAACCAGTGCGGATCCTTGAGGTCCAACAACATCGCGTCGGCTCTGGCCGCATGAGGATCTTTTGCGCGAATTCTAAAGCTCTTGGCGACGCGTTTCCCGCCCTCCTCCACAACACGGATCGTCGCACCATCTCCGGCTTTAAGCTGCCTGAGGTCTTCCAGCGCCTCTTCTGCGACATCCAGTATGGTTGTTTTACCGTCATAGGCCAACAGCTCAACCTCAAGCTGTTTGGTTTCGAGATTGACCGCTATCACCCGTTCCGTGACGAGGTTGAATCCGTCCTTCTTCTCTCCTCCCTTGAGGCCGATTTGTATCAACTTGACCGTGGTATCATCCGCCATGACCGTATCCTTCTCTGTGTTCAAGGTGAATCGTTATGTCGCAGGTGTCCAACCAAGGCTGGTCAGCACGGCCTCAACGGTTTCTTGGACCATCGTATTCTCGTCTTCCAACAGCGGCAGCAGGGGTTGAATCGCTTCTTTGGCGCCGAGTCGGGCGAGCGATTCGGCGGCATTGCGCCGAACCAGCCAGTCTTCGTCTTTCAGCGATTCGATCAGGGGACTGACGCCGCGTTGATCACCAATGCGTCCCAGTGCGTCCGCTGCGTGGCGGCGCACCATCCAATTGTGGCCCAGCAGTCCGTCGATCAGAGCTTCAACCGCCCGCACGTCGCCGACTTTCTTGAGCACGCGCGCGACGTCTTCTCGCACCGTGCTGTCTCCCAGTGCGTCGATCAATCCCGGGACAGCGCGGGAGTCGCCGATCCGCTCCAACGCCCAGACCACCGCCGTCCGCACGGCTCCGTCCTTGTCCGTCAGCGCGGCGATCAGTGGCTCGACCGCGCGCGGATCTTTGAGTTTTCCGAGGGCCGAGGCGGCTTGTTCCCTGACCGCCCAGTCATCGTCGCGCAGGGCTTCGAGCATGGCGTCCGCCACCGCCGGTCCGATCTGCACCACGGCGCTGGTTGCGGCTTCCCGAATTACCGCGTCTTCGTCCGCCATCAGTCCGATCAGCCGGGGAATCGCATCCGTCCCAGCCTGGCCCAGGCTGGTAATTGCGTGGTCCCGTAAGGCATCGTTCTCATCTCGCAAGGCGGAAATCAATTGATCAATCCGATCGAACGTGGTGTCGTCACTCATGCTGGTCAATTCCTTCTTGGGTCTGGAGGGCGGTGTTAGCCAGGGCGCCCAGTTTATCAGCGATGAGCCCCGCGTTGTAAGCCACCAACCCGTCCCGATCTCCTCTCAATCGGTCGAACAGGTCCTTGTGCGGCCGCAGGACTTCCACATCCTTGATCTTGGCCAGTGCCTCCATCGCATAGACTCGCAACGGGCGGATCGGAATCGATTCCAAATACAACTGGGTGGGACGGGCATCACCGATCAATCCCAGTGCCTTGATGGCCAGTTCTTTGACCCCGGTGTCCTTGTCATGCACGAGCCGTTTCATCAACGGTTCCACGGCGCGCACGTCCGCAATCTTCCCCAACAAGTCGGCCGCAGCCTCTCGCACCAGCCAGTCGTCGTCTTCCAGATATTCGATGAGGATTTCCACGCTGGGCCTGCCGATGCCCAAGAGGTGAATGACGGTCGCCATCCTGGCCTCTTCCCGTTCCCCCGCTCCTTCGACTGCGCGTAGTGCATCGAATGTCTCGTCGATCCGTTCGCGAATGGCGCCGAGCTTTTTCAAGGTTCCCACGGCAATATCCCGCACCGCCGGCTGACCCATCGCGTCGATGAACGCGTCGATCGAACGGGGATCTAGGAGCTGGTCAAGCATCGTCGCTGCCGTGACCTGCCTATCCGGGTCTGGGTGTTTCAACATCGTGCAGAGGGGGATCACGGCGGTCGGAATGGCGCCGAGCAGATGCGTCAACAGCCGTTTGGATTCGCCATCCTCGGTTGCGGGAAGCAAGGCAACCAGTGCCGAGGCCGTGTCTGTATCAAGTACGCCCGCCATCTGTTCCAACGCCATCGCGCCGGCTTTGCGGACGGCCTCCTCCTCGTGTTCGAGCAGACCGACCAGCGCCACGCCTGCCTGCGGGTCTTTGATCCGGGCCAGCATCGCCGCCGCTTCTTTCTTCAGGTCTGCCGTACTAGACCGGATCGCTTCGATCAGCGCCTGCACGGCACGAGGCCCTCCTGCCACACAAGCGGCGGTGGCTCGCATCCGGCGCCAATCTTCCTCATGCGTCAGTTCAGAAACGAGTGTCTCAATCGATTCTTTCGGCATGGTTTCCCGACTTACAACGCACAACCCAAAATTCACAATTCAACACTTATCACTATTTCGAGTTTTTGCCTCTCCATCCCACAGCCGTCAGAGTTTCCCTCACATGATAGCGGACATTGTCATCCGTCGATTCAGCGAGTAACGGGATGAGCAACGGGACGATCTTCAAGCCGAACGTGACCAGCGCGGCCGCTGCTTCGGTCCTTGTGAACGTCGACTGGAGCGCACCCACTAAGGTCGGGAGTGCCGTGGTATCGTTGATCACACCTAATGCTCGCACCGCGGCAGCTTGGGCCACGGTTTCCTCACTCCAGGCACTCCCGCAGCTTGCAACCGTCCGCGATCTTACCGGAGAATTGGTCCCTTTGACGACCTGGATCAATACGGGTACAGCCCGGCGATCCCCGATATGTCCTAGAGCCTCGATGGCCAACACGCGATGTGCCGGATCATTCATCGCGGTGAACAGATATTCGACGGCGCGCGGGTCTCCGATTAAGCCCAAGGCACGTAGGGTATCTTCGCGCACAGCGGAGTCTTCGTCGTTGAACAAGACTTTCAGGAGCGGCTCGACCGCTTCACGCGACCGGGTCTTCCCTAAGGCCTCCACCGCATGCAGGCGCACCAACCAATCCGGATGGATCAACGATTCTAGTAGGGCGGGCATGGCGGATTCGCCGATGGCTGCCAACGTCAACGACACCGCTTCCCGAACCGCTTTGACCTTATCTTGAAGCAATGGTACCAACGCGCGAACTGATCTAGAGTCCTTGATGCGTCCGAGGGCTTTGGCCGCATGCATCCGGACGATCCAGTCCTGGCTGCGCAAGGCGTCCAGGAGATGGTTCAATACACGGGCATCCGCGATCGATGCGAGGGCTGCCGAGGCTGCTTCTTGCACCGACAGTTCCGGATCGGTTAAGCATATGCCCAAAGCCATTACGGACGGAGCCCCGATGGATGTCAAGGCGCCAATAGCCGCGTCACGCACGGAGCGATCTTGGTCGCGCAGGACTGACACCAACGGATCGACCGCGCGCGGATCATTTAGCTCACCCAGGAGGGTCGCGGCTTCTTCCCGAATGGCCCAATCGTCATCCCGCAGGGCGGCAATCTGTTCAGCAACCCGATCGGTCATTCCAGTGTTCTTCCCAAGAAGCAGTCGATCAACCAAATAAGCTAGCACAGGGTTTTTTACAGCGTCAACGCAGGGTCCATTCTTCAGAGCCCCTCTGGAAACCGGACGTAAAACAGTTCAATATGAGCAACAATCTCGGCATTGTTCATCCATCTTGGAGGCCGTTATGACGCACCTCAGGAATTCTATCGCACCGGGCCGTTTGATCTGCCTGGTGGCCGTGCTGATTGCATCGATTGGGGCTGCGCCTGCGGCACAGGCCTATGAGGTCTGGGTGGCCGATCAATCGGATACTGGGAAGGAAAGCGGGGGCTATCTCCACATTTTCGATGGTAGTTCGCTCGTGGCGAATCTCACTTCTGCCAAACCGGCTCAAACGATCGATCTGGCCGGAGAGATCGGCACATTCTGTGAAACCGCCACAAAGAAAGCGGTCCGTCGTCCGCACATGGTCTTTTTCAATGCGGCGCAAGATCACGTCATCATCTCGTTCTTGAGCGGCCACGTGCTGTTCATGGATGCGGCCACCAAGAAACCGGACGCCTGCCTGTTGATGGGCAAGAACGCACACGCAGCCTGGCCGACGCCAAATCAGAACATGGCCATCGTCGCCAACATCGCCGATAAGAAGTTCATCCGCATCTGGACCGACTATGCGGCGCATAAGTTTAGTTCCGATCCTGAAAAGGATGTCCTTAATCTGGCGTCATTCGAAGGCGGCGAGCGGCCGGATGCCTCGCCGATCTGCCCAATCACCGAATCGACGAGCCGGTATGCCTTCATCACACTCCGGGGGGGCGGGCTGCTGGTAGTGGATGTGACTGTGACCCCCATGAAGGTCGTGGCGACGTTGGATAATAACCAAGTCCATCCAGCCGGTTGCGGTGGGATCGAGTCCGGTGGGACGATGTATATCAATTCCGGCGGCGGCTGGCCCATCGCGCCGTTGTCCTATGCTGTCTATGCGCTTGACATGACGAACTTGCCGAAATCAATTTCGGCCAAGCTCATTTCCCAGCGTGACGATCAGTTCGCCGACTCACACGGCATGGTCGCCGTCGGCCGGTATGTGTGGAATGCGGATCGGGCCGGCAACAACGTCGAGATCATCGATACGCTAAGTAACTTGAGCGTCGGAGCGATCGATCTAACAACGGGCGCCAACGCGGACCCGGCTCCGGACCTGATGGATGTGGCACCGGACGGCCAGTATGTCTTTGTGACTCTGCGTGGACAGACCCCGCTCACCGGCAACGACAAGGATGCCCACAATGCCAAGGGGACGATTCCTGGCGTGGGTGTGATCCATGTGGATGCAGAAGGACGAGTCGGCCACTACAAGGGCCAGGTTGCCATCACAAACATGAAAGAGGGCAAAGAAACCGCCGACGCGCATGGAATAGCGGTGAGGAAGTAACTCGTAGTCATCAGCAATCAGCTCTCAGTGTGAGTCATCGCTGGTTGCTGAGGGCTATTAACCATCGCCGGACTTTTGAGTCAAGGGGCCGGCTGCATATTCATACAAACCGTTCATGTTCCGCTGGGGTGGGGACGCGGCAGATGTCGGACTTGCCCATCCAGTGGTAGCGGCGTCGTGCGACATAGTCGTACAGAGCGTCTCGAAGTGGGCGGGGAATCACAATGCCAGCATATAGCAATGGCCAGAGACCGGGCAATTGCCGGACCATTCTGAGCGCCGCCGTGGATTTGGTGAACACTCGGCCGCGTTCCAAAAGTAGGAAGGTCTCAAAGTCGTCCGCGGGGAGACGGAGTGCTTTGAGGATTTGTTGCGCTGGTTCCGATTGCAGCGTGCCGAACTTAAACTTCGCGTGGGGATCGCGAGCGAGCGTAAAATTCACCCAGGCATTGCACCAGTTACAAGCCCCGTCGAAGACGATGACTCGCTCATGCCCAGCCCACTCGTGTTGTTGCGGGTCGAACTGGCCGTTCATCTATCTCTCCAGATTAGGCCGTATCCCCTGACGGCCCAAAGCGGCCTGTCTCGCCCAATGGCCGGTCTACCCGGAGATTGTCCGCCTGGCTGGAACTGATATTAAGTTCCTCTGCCGGAGGTGCCCAGCCGAGCTTCTCCAAGGTCTCCAACACAATCAACCGCAGCGCGTCCTTCGCGGTCAGCCGGACCGAAGCATACGAGAGCACCCGCTCTTGTTCAACTTCCACCTCAGAGGCCTTGGGGTCGTAGAGGAAGGTAATAAGCGGTTCAATGGCCGTGTCGCCGATGACCGCCAGGGCCGCCGCCGATTTCTCCCGTAACACACCGTCTTTCAAGAGCATGATGAGGTCGGGAATCACGCGAGGGTCGCGGAACTGGCCGAGCGCCGTGGCCGCGGCCTCCTTGATAAAGGCGTCTTCGCTGACGATACAGCCGGGAGTCGGCGACCCTTCTTGTTTAATGCCTTTACCTTTTAAGGCGTCCAACACGGCGGGGAGGGCGCGCACGTCGCCGATCATCCCGAGCGAGGCGATGGCATGCCGCTTGACTGCTCCGTCCTTCATGGCCTCGGTCAGCGCATCGATGGCGCGGGGATCGCCGATCATACCCAACGCGATCGTCGCATCCTCGCGCACGGCCCGGTCCGGATCTTTCAACGCGGCAATCAGGGCGTCCACTACCTTCGCATCGCGCACCCAGGTCCGTCCGATCTGATAGTCAGTCGTCATTCCGCCCAGTGCGCGGGCCGCGTGACACCGCACCACAAAATCCTTGTCTTTGAGACTGTCGATCAGTGGATCGACCGACGGCTGGCCGATATAAACCAGTGCGGTGCCCGCCGTTTCACGCACGATCTTGGAGGAATCGTGGAAGAGTTTGATGAGAGCGGGGACAGCTTTTGCGTTGCCGATCTTGCCGAGGGCTTCCGCTGCGGCGCTCTTGACGGCGCCGTCCCGGTCGCGGCAGGTGGCGATCAAGGCCTCGATGGCGTTCCCATCCTTGAGTCCGCCCGCCGCTTTGGCAGCATGTTCGCGGACGCGCCAGCGTTCGTCTTTCAGGGCGGCAATCAGCCGATCCAGTATCGCCGATCCCATCTGGATCGCCGCGTCGACCGCCTGGTTGCGCACTTCCATGATCGAGTCGTTGAAAAGGCCAATGACCGCCTCGATGGCTTTTGCCCCTCCGATTTTGGCGGCGCCGCTGCCGGCATAGGCGCGCACGGACCAAAAGTCGTCACCACAGGCGACGATCAGTGCGTCCAGCGTCGAAGGATCGCCTCGCTCCGCGAGGGCTTTCGCGGCGTCTTCGCGCGTGGCGTCGTCTACGTCTTCCAGCGCGTCCAACAGATCTTCAAGTGCTTGTATCATGGTCACGGTTGCTGGTTGTAATAATTGTCACGCTCGCCCCCGTGAGGGTACATTCGTTTGCACCGGACGACCAGCGTGTGCGTCCCGCGTCCGTCAATACACTGATCGAGGGATGTGGCGAATTCGAGTGTCCCATTGAGCGTGACGGTAAACGGAAAATCGAAGGTGAAACTGATGAACTTGTAGGGACCCGGCTTCAGCTGGAGATCGCGCCGCTCTGAGGTCTTCGGTGCGTCGAGCGATTCGGGGTCGGAGGCCCAGATTGACGGGGTCACCCCCGGCACCTGCCACCAGGAAGCAGGTACGAGTTTAGTCGCATCGATTGTAATCACGTGCTCCTTCAGATGGGCGGGTGGTTGGCTGCTGGACCACCCGGTTCCTGTTCCGCAGAGCAGGACCGCTAAGACCACCGGCAATCCTCCGCAGATCAAGGTGGAGTGCCGTAGTAATGATGCTGTCCGCATGCTCGATCAGGGCCTCGTGGTTGAATGAGCGGACGAAGTGGCCACAGTCGTCAGGAAGATTTCCTCCACGACCTTGCTGTCCCACTCAGTATGGGTTTCCAAACCCAGGATACGCATGACCGTTGCGCCGGTGTCGATAATGGATACCGGCTGGTGAATGACCTGTCCGGGTTTGATCCCGACACCCGATGCAATCCAGGGAACGACGGGAGCATCGGTGGTCGGAGTATCCGCTCCCGGATTGATGCCCTTTCCGCTCAGCGCGGTGACCACCACGGTGGTGCGATCGGACAGCTTGTACTGTTTGAATAGGTCTAACACCGACCGGATGGCTGTATCGACTGTCCGCAGCCCATCGCGGTAGGCTTTGGAATTCCATCCGTGCGCGACACCGGCGCGGCCTGCCTCCGGCAGGTGAACGACCAACAGATGCGGCAGGGCGAGGATCGCATGCCCATATCCATGGCCGCTCGCGGCTTTCTGGAAATACTGTTGGATATAGGTCACAAGTTTCCCGGAACTGCACTCCGGCCGCAAGGCCCCGCAGAGTTGGTAGTCGGTATAGGGCTCCGGCCTCGCCAGTTGATAGAGCGACTCATCCATATAGAAAATGGCGCTGTCTCGGCCTCCACTTAGGTCCAGATAGTCGAACAGACTGGGGGCGCGGGGATAACCTCGGCTGAGTTCAAAGAAGTTCCAAGTGATCCCGTGTTTCTCCACCGGCATACCGGTCACAACTGACGCCATGGTGGGAAGTCTGAGCGCCGGGGTAACGCTGCTCGCGGACCAGGTTGCCGCCCCTCCCTTGACCAGTTTACTAAGGGTCGGCATCGCGCCACCCTTGAGCGACTCTTGGTCGAGGCCTTCCAAGACGAAGAGGATGACGTGTTCAGCCGGCAGGCCAGCGTGCAAGGCCGCTTCGAGCGGTGCGGGTGCAGCGCTCGCAGGGATTCCGGCGGCAGTTTCAAACAACAGCATCAACAAACCGACAATGAGAGGGAAGGGAGTGCCAAGGGTCTTTGTCATAGAACATTCATCCGCGATGGTCATGGATCAGGACGAATTAACACCCTAGCACGCGAATTTTCTTGAAGGCAAGATGATGTCCATCAGCCGGACAATAATGCGCAAAGCTGCTGGGTGCTTTGCGCAAAGAGATTTCTCTGGTTGAATAGGGGCATGATGCAACGAATCATTGTTGCGGTCCTCGTGCTTATGACGATGCTCCTGATGGGCTCTCCGGTTCAGGCGGAAGTCAGAACCATCAGTGCGCAAGGAGAGTATCGTATGGGTCCTCGCGATACGAAAGATGAAGCGATTTGCCTTGCCACTCAATCGACCAAACGGCACGCATTGGAACAGTATGGGCGCAATCCGCACTGACTTATGGCTGTTCACTTGGAAGGTGCGGTGTGCTCGCTTGTCAATATCTGTACGGGGGTGAAGTGTGTCCTGCGAGTAAGACGTCCTTAACAACAAGGGGCATAGGGGTTGGGTTAATCCATGGCTGCAAACCATTAATTTATATTGAAAGATTGACATCTGGCGCCGTTCCTCATTGCGCCTCGCACCCGCTTTCAGGTAAAACCAGGTGTTCCATGCCCACCGAGAATAATTTTCAGCACGACGAACTGTCGCGAAAGAATCCTGGAGATCGGTTGTCATCAGCTGAACTGACGCCTGGGACACAGCCGGAATCTCCAGCATGGTTCGATGCGATGGCGCAATGTGGAACAACACTATCGAGTGCTGGCGTTCGGGCCATGGTGTTTCTCCATGGAGCGATCCACGGAACCGATGTCTTCGGCATGCAGCGGCTGGACGACATCGGTGGTTTAAAACGTGGCTATTCGCGTGGAGTATCTGGGCTCGACGCCTTGCTGTCGCTCATGCGAGATGGTGAGAACGGGATCCCCGCGTCTCCTCACGGACTGACTCTGCCGTTTCAAAATGACCAGGTCACGTGGATATTACTCGATCAACAGCTTGGCGATGCGGGCAATTTCACAGCACGATATGTTACGCTGGCTGAGCACGCACTCAACAAGCATGTTGCTCGATCGATCAATTGTAACCGCCTGCTCTGGGCGTCGGAGCATCATCACTTGGGGCGCCTCGTCGCCGCAGTCCGTCTGCTCGATGCATTGCGGCAGCTTTGTGAGAGATGCACATTCGGTAGTGGCGACAGAATCTTGGTGCAGGCCCATGGGCAGGCCGGGTTGGTGCTCGCGATCGTTTCAAATCTGTTGTGTCCGAGTCCCATCACCGGCCGGCCCAAGTTGCTTGCCATCTTGGCGGCCTACGCAGGTCAAACAGGACAAGCTGACTTGGCTGCGACCATTTCACGGATCGAGCCGTTGCTCGGATCTGCAGCCTGGCTAAACGGTACCGTGCTTGATATGGTCACGTTCGGGACGCCGGTTCGGTACGGATGGGACCCCTCTGGTCTCGGCAAGTTGCTGCATGTGGTGAATCACAGAAACCTCAGGACCGATGGGAAAACGTGGCTGTCCAAAATGGAGTTGCCGCACATTACGATGGAAATGCCGATAGCGTGGGGTGGCGACTATGTCCAGGAGTTGGCCGTGGCCGGGAGCGATGCTCTTCCATCGACCGACGCAGCCAAGGCCGCGAACAAGGCCATCTGGGAAATGGTCGAGCCGTACGACGGATTCGAGCGATGGCTGGAGTGCGCCCGTCGCGCCGTGCGTTTCCCCAGTGAAGGCCGGTGCCTCTTGGCTGATTACAAAGACTGCACTGGGTTTACCGACGTCCGTCAGCACTATTATGGCCACGCCGCCTACACCCGCCTGAATGCCTTGCTGTTTAACATCACCGAAATCGTCCGCTGTTTGTACGCGACGTGATCCTGTTCTTTTCCTGCCTGCGTCAGAGCGAGAGGGAAGTGTGTGCGCCGGTTTCTTTACAAGCTGATCAAGCGCCTTTGCGGTACACGCGGTCGGAGCCGACGTCCAAATCGGCTGAAGTGACGCCGAGGGGACTCAGCACCGCCAGCGCGGCTTTGCACAAGAGCGCATCGTAAGCCGCGTGATCGTAACTCCAGGTGCCGTCAAGGCCGGTGACGGACCGGACACGATCGGAAGGATAGGCTGCCTTGGTGTCCGTCATGATGAAATGAATCGAGTCTCCGCTTGAAGCGAGACGCCTCGCGCGAGAAGTTCCTGCGCCGCAATCATCGACAGGGTCTTGTGGCGGTAAGTCTGTGGGGCCCGTGAGAGCGACTTGGTGATGGCTAACTCCTCAACGGTAGCGTGTCCATTCTGATCTGTAATCATCCAGGCGAGGGTGTCGTAGTCCTCCCGCCTCGCGCTGGGTTTATAGAGCCAGAGCAAATCAACGATGGCGTGCAGTAGCTAATAACCGTCCCGTTCGGCGAGTTCTTTTGCCTGCAGTAGGATATCGCGGCAGCAGCAAAACTGTCGTTACGGTGACAAAGCGTGGTAAGCAAGCGACGTTGGATGTCTCCGTCGAAGTGAACATCGAACCGAACGAGCTGTCCATCGCCAATGCGGGACCGAACAAGATCGTG
>VGXB01000005.1 GCA_016873515.1 Nitrospira sp. | reverse complement strand
CAAGCCTTCGCCACATCGGTCACAGGTCAGCCCATTCTTCGAAGGCGCGAACTCCGCGTGATAGGTGGCCTGACATTGCGGACAACTGCGTCGTCCACCCAGTCGCTTCACGATCTCCGTTCGGGAGGCTTGAAAATTGATCACCCGATCCAAATGGATTCGCCGCTCATCGAGCACAGCGGCCAACGCTTCCGCTTGAGGCACGGTTCGTGGAAAACCATCCAGGATGAACCCCTTGGCATACCCTGGGTCGGACAACTTACCGCGAACTAATCCGATGACTACTGAGTCCGGCACGAGTTTCCCTTGATCCATATACGACTTGGCCTCGAGACCAAGAAGCGCCCGGCTGCGAACTGCTTCTCGGAGCAAATCTCCGGTCGAAATCTTTACGACGCCGTCTTGTGCCGAAACCTTGTCCGCCTGTGTGCCTTTGCCAACGCCCGGGGCACCGAGAAATACCAGCTGCATATCCCGTCACCCACTCCGTCCTCGCAAAGGAGCCATGCCCTTCCCCAGAAATCCTTCGTAGTTGCGCATCAGCATATGTGATTCGATCTGCTGCGCAGTATCAAGCCCCACCCCGATGACGATTAACAAAGATGTTCCGCCAAAGTAGAACGGTACATTGAGCTTGTAAATCAGCAGCTCAGGAATGACGCAGACGATGGCCAAATAAATTGACCCTGCGAAGGTAATTTTCGTCAGCACGTTATAGATGTAATCAGACGTTCGTTGCCCGGGTCGAATACCGGGGATGAACCCCCCGTACTTCTTCATATTGTCGGCCATGTCCACCGGATTGAGGACCACCGCCGTATAGAAAAAACAGAAAAAGAGGATCAGCCCCACGTACATCAACGTGTAGAGCACTGACCCCGGTGATAACTGCGTGCCAATAGCTTTGATCCATGGTGTCTCGAAAAATCCGGCGATCGTCGCAGGAAACGCAATGATGGACGAGGCAAAAATCGGCGGAATGACACCAGCCGTATTGATCTTCAAAGGAATATGGGTGCTCTGCCCCCCATACACCCGTCTCCCAATCACCCGCTTGGCGTATTGCACCGAAATCTTTCGGCGTCCGGTTTCTAAAAATACAATCGCCGCAACGACCGCAACCATCAAGACGGCCAAGGCAACAAGGAGCACGATGCTCAATTGTCCGACCGTGTACAGGTCGAATGTCTGCACCGCCGCAGACGGCAATCTCGCGACGATCCCAGAAAAAATGATCAGTGAGATCCCGTTGCCAATCCCCCGTTCAGTGATTTGCTCACCCAACCACATCAGGAAGCCCGTACCCGCCGTCAGCGTGATCACCGTCATCAGACGGAAACCCCATCCACCGTGGAGCACAAACGCGCCCTGATTCAGCTGCTCAAGTCCGACCGCGATCCCAAATCCTTGGATTAACGCGATGCCAATCGTGCCGAATCGGGTGTATTGAATGATCTTTTTACGCCCGCGCTCACCCTCTTTTGCGAGCTTGGAGAGATGGGGCACGACCACGGTCAGCAGCTGAAGAATGATCGACGCGCTGATGTAGGGCATAATGCCGAGCGCGAAGATCGTCAGCCGAGACAGCGAACCGCCGGAAAAGATATCCAGGAACCCGAGGAGTGAGCCTCCCTCTTTTTGTAAGAATTCGGAGAGCGCCACCCCGTTGATGCCCGGAGTGGGAATGTGAGCCCCAATCCTGTATACAACGAGCATCCCAAGCGTGAATAGCAAGCGAGTGCGAAGCTCGGGAATCTTGAAGATATTCCGAACACTGGTCAGGAGCCGTTCAAACACCGCCGATAACCTCGACTCTCCCTCCAGCCGCTTGAATCTTCCCTTCCGCAGACTTGCTGAACTTATGGGCCTGAATGATGAGCGACTTCTTCAGTGATCCAGTTCCGAGGATCTTGATCGGCAGTGTTTTCCGCTTCACTAAACCGGCATCCACCATCGCTTGCGGCGTAACCGTGTCTCCTCCGGACCAATTTTCAAAGCTTCTGACATTCACTACGGCATACTCAGTCCGGAACGGGTTGGTAAAGCCGAACTTTGGAAGGCGTCGAATCAACGGCATCTGCCCGCCTTCGAATCCTGGCCGCTTGCCTCCACCGGACCGAGCCAAAAGCCCCTTGTGCCCCTTGGTCGCTGTCTTGCCATGGCCTGAGCCAGGTCCACGTCCGATACGCTTTCGCCGCTTCTTCGCGCCTAGCGCCGGCTTGAGATCATGCAACTTCATGGCTTTCCAACCTCGAGCAAATATCCCACCTTGCGAATCATCCCGCGAACCTGAGCCGTGTCCGGGCGGATGACAGTTTGCCGAATATGCCGAAGACCCAGTCCTCGTAGGACAAGGCGATGAGACTCAGGTGTTCCGATCGGGCTCCGCTTCAGCGTCACACGCACACCGAATAATTGCGACTTGCTCGCTTTTGATTCACCTCGCGCAGCCATCAGATCGTTGCCCCTTCCTGCCTCGCGGCCGAAACCTGACGGCGAAGATGCAGCACCTCGTCCGGATTTCGCAATTGGGTAAGCCCATCCAGTGTAGCCTTGACCGTATTGAACGGATTCCCCCGACCGAGAGTCTTGGCAATAACATTGCGAGCTCCGACCAGTTCGACCACGGAACGCACGGCACCTCCGGCAATGATCCCTGTTCCATCCACAGCGGGCTTCAACAACACATGCTCTCCGCCGAACAAACCATGGACTTCATGGGGAATCGTTCCGTTCTTCAGAGATACATGGACCAGATGTTTCTTGGCTTGCTCAACGGCCTTCGAGATCGCAACCGGCACTTCAGCCGCCTTGCCCTTGCCGATCCCCACCCATCCATGGCCATCCCCCACGACGACCAATGCACAGAAGTTGAACCGCTTGCCGCCTTTCACCACCTTCGCCACGCGATTGATGAAAACGACTTTATCTTTCAGACTCAGTTCATCAGGATTAACTCGCACGCGTATACTCCCGATTGGTTAAGGTCAATTAGGCATCACTAGAATTGCAGCCCACCTTCGCGCGACGCGTCAGCAAGTGCTTTAATCCGGCCATGATACATTCGTCCACCACGGTCAAACACCACTGCACCGACCTTCGCGGTTTTCCCACGCTCAGCAATCAATTTCCCGACCGCCTTCGCAGCCTCGATGCTACCGGTCGATTTCAGGGAAGCCCGCAGCGACTTATCGAGAGAAGAGGCCGCCGCCAAGGTTTTACCATCGATATCGTTGATAATTTGTGCGTAGATATGGGCACTGCTCCGGAACACGTTCAAGCGAGGCCGTTCCGCCGTGCCCATAATCCGGTTTCGTACCCGCTGCCGACGCTGTTCGAGTTGTCGCCTTTTTGCTGCCGTATTCATCGCCAATTCCTACTTCCCTGTCTTACCTTCCTTCTTCCGCAAGGTTTCACCCACAAAGCGAACGCCCTTTTGCTTGTAGACGTCGGGCGGCTTGATCGCACGAAGATTCGCCGCTACTTGACCGACCAACCGCTTGTCAATTCCCTTTACATTGATCAGCGTCTGCTTGTCCACCTTCACATCAATTCCCGCCGGCACTTGATAGACGACCGGATTGATATACCCGACATTGAAACTCATTGTTCGGCCCTGGATTTGCGTCTTGTAACCGACTCCGGTAATTTCGAGCGATCGTTCATAGCCCTTCGTGACACCAAGAATCATGTTATTGAGCTCGGCTCGCACCAAGCCGTGCAGTGCACGGATTTTTCGATCCTCACTTGATCGGCTCACCACAACCTGTCCCTGATCCACGGCTACGTTGACACCCCGCGCCACCGCCCAGTCCAGTTTTCCCAAGGGCCCCTTGATCGAAACGCTGGATCCAGCCACCTTGACTTCTACCCCACCAGGAATTGTAATTGATTTTTTTCCTATGCGCGACATGCTTGTATACGCCTTTGCTTCACCCTCGAGATTCGTTCACACTACCAGATCGAACAGAGCACCTCTCCACCCAATTTATTTTTGCGAGACTCTTGATCCGTCATAATGCCCTTTGAGGTCGAGAGAATAGATATGCCGATTCCGTTCCGGACTTTCGGAATGTCTTTACTGCCGACATACACTCGGCGTCCCGGCTTGCTGATTCGCTCCAGTCCGGTGATCATGGACTGCCCCTCGGACACATAGCGCAGTCGCACGGCCAGCACGGGATGTCCATCTTGGACCTGGTCTTCAATGGCATCGACATACCCTTCCCGCTTCAGAATCTCCAAGATTGCACGTTTCAATCTTGAGGTCGGCACGGCCACCGTCTCATGACGGCGCTGTGCACCATTCTTTAATCTAATAAGGAGATCACTGATCGGATCTGTAAGCATCTAATATCCTTCTTGCTTCCGTAAACACTCAGCCGAACATCGGCTTCGTCCCTACCAACTCGATTTTCTCACACCGGGGATTTCTCCGCGAAGACTTAGGAGCCGAAAACAGATCCTGCACATTTGAAACCGGCGGAGATAGCCCCGCACACGCCCGCACACCCCGCAACGGTGATATTCCCGACATAAAAACTTCTGTTTCGCCGCGGCTTTATTTCTCAGCGCTAATCGTGCCACAAATACTCCTTCCTCTCCCTTTCCTCTGTCCGAAGGACGCCGATGGAACCGGCGAGCCGCTACGTGCGGAACGGCATACCCAAATGCTTCAACAAGGCTTTTCCCTCTTCATTCGTTTTGGCCGTCGTTACAATCGTGATATCCATGCCATGAATGGATGCCACTTCGTCGTACTTAATTTCCGGGAAAATCAATTGTTCCTTCAGGCCGAAGGTGTAGTTCCCACGCCCATCGAACGCTTTTGGGGAAACACCACGAAAGTCACGAATGCGCGGGAGTGCCAGCGTCACCAGTCGATCAAAAAATTCGTACATTCTGCGACTGCGGAGCGTCACCTTGGCGCCAATCGGCAATCCTTGCCGTAACTTAAATCCGGCTATGGCCTTCTTGGCGCGGGTCACCACAGGCTTCTGCCCCGTAATGGTCGCCAATTCCGTCACAGCGCTTTCCAGCAACTTGACGTTTTGAATCGCTTCCCCCATGCCCACGTTTAACACGACACGCTCGAGCTTCGGCACCTGCATAATATTCTTGTAGCCGAATTCCTTCATCAATACCGGCACAACCTGCTGCCGATAGGTATCATGAAGCCGTGGTTTAAAGTGCGACTCATCGCTGCCCTGATCGAGCTGTTGCAGCGCTGGACTGCTTTTTTTCGACGGCTTTCGCTCCGACGGCTTGCCGGTACGGCCCTTTTCGATCTTCGCCATCCCAAACTCTCCCGCCTACTCTACAGTTTCGTTGGATTTCTTGCTGAACCGAACTCGCCGCCCATCCTCCAAGATCCTGATGCCCATTCGTGTCGGCTTCTGTGTCACAGGGCACAGAAACATCACTTTTGAAATCTGGAGAGGGGCTTCCCGTTCGATGATCCCCCCCTGTTTCATTTTTTGGTTCGGCTTCGTATGCCGCTTGATGATATTCAGCTTTTCTACGACCACGTGGCCCGCACCCAAGTCCACAGAGAGAACCTTTCCGGTCTTCCCTCGGTCTCGACCTGATATGACCACGACGGTATCGCCTTTTCTGAGCCTGCTCTTTCGAAGTGCCTGCACAACGTCCTCGCTCACCGGCCCCTACAAAACTTCTGGGGCCAAGGAAATGATCTTCATGAATTTCTTCCAGCGCAACTCCCGAGCGACCGGACCAAAGATGCGCGTCCCGATAGGTTCACCGTCTTTATTGATAAGCACGCATGCATTGCGATCGAACTTAATATAGGACCCATCTTCCCGACGGACTTCCTTCGTCGTCCGCACAATAACCGCACGACTGACGTCGCCTTTCTTGACACTCGCTTGCGGAATGGCTTCCTTGACGGCCACCATGACGATGTCACCCAAGGAGGCATACCGCCGTCTCGTTCCTCCAAACACATGGAAGCACATCGCCTGCTTCGCACCGGAGTTGTCGGCCACATCCATGTAGGTATAGTTCTGAATCATAGAACGAGTTTTCCTTGTCCCTGTCAGCCCTTCGCGGCACGCTCACCGCCCCCGATGACTTCAACGACACGCCAATGCTTACTCTTACTAATAGGACGAGTCTCGACCAGGCGAACACGGTCTCCGATCTGACACACATTCTGTTCGTCGTGCGCCTTCATCTTCATCACTCGACGCAAGATTTTTCGATAAATCGGATGGATAATCGACCGTTCGACTACCACGACGACGGTCTTGTTCATCTTATTGCTGAGCACTCGACCGACCCACTCTCGCTTCTTGATAACTTCGTCTGCCACGATCACGATCCTCCGGCTTTCGCCGCTTGCCTAGACACTTCCGATATCACTGTTTTCACCCTGGCGATATCGCGTTTTGTCTTTCGAATCTGCATAGGATTCTCGAGACGGCCAGAACCGAACTGAAAGCGAAGATTGAACAGCTCCTGCACGAGTTGCTTTTCCTTGTCCGCCAGCTCAGCCTCAGTTAATTGTCGCAGTTCTTTGAGATCCAATGCCATGTCTCTTGCCTCTCAGCGCGCACCCATCTTCTACGAAAACTCTCCTCGAATAACCAGCCTGGTTGCAACAGGCAGCTTGTGAGAGGCCAAACGAAACGCCTCCCGGGCCACATCCGGCGTGACTCCATCCATCTCATATAAAATCCGCCCTGGCTTCACGACAGCCACCCAGTATTCCGGGTTGCCCTTCCCTTTACCCATTCGAGTTTCCGCTGGCTTTTTCGTAATCGGCTTATCCGGGAAAATACGGGTCCACACCTGGCCACCCCGCTTCACATACCGTGTGATTGCAATGCGCGCTGCTTCGATCTGACGGCTGGTGACCCACCCGGGCTCCAACGCTTTCAATCCGAATTCTCCCAGCGTGATCTGCCCGCCACGATACGCCTTGCCGGTCATCCGGCCTTTTTGCATTTTTCTGAATTTGACTTTCTTCGGCGCTAACACAACAGCATCTCCTTACCCGAATCGCCCCTCCAAAACCGACTCCGACTTCAATGGCTGAATCGGGAGCAGCTCTCCCTTATAAATCCACGTCTTCACACCGATCTGGCCCATCGTGGTGTACGCTTCAGCAAAACCGTAATCGATCTCAGCCCGAAGCGTGTGCAAAGGCACACGGCCTTCGCGATACCACTCGGTTCTCGCTATCTCCGTGCCTCCCAAGCGCCCCGCGACCATGATCTTAATCCCTTGCGCACCCAACCTAAGCGCCGACTGCACACTGCGCTTCATCGCCCGCCTGAATGCCACTCGCTTTTCCAACTGCGTCGCAACATTTTCGCTCACCAGCTGGGCATCCAGCTCAGGCTTCTTGATCTCCTTGACCGTGATATACACTTGCCCGCCGTATTGCTTTTCAAGGTCCGCCTTGAGCTTGTCCACCTCGGCACCCTTACGGCCAATAATGATCCCAGGGCGTGCCGTGTGGATAATTACTCGGGTTTGATCGCCAGAGCGTTCAATTTCCACTTTCGCGATGCCAGCATGGTACAGCTTAGCCTTCACCATTTTTCTGATCTTCACGTCCTGGTGAAGCAACTTCGCATAGTCCTTGCCAGCATACCAGCGCGAACTCCACGTATAGTTGTATCCCAGCCTGTACCCAATTGGATGTGTCTTCTGCCCCATGTGATATCCGCCTCTAATAAGCGATCCCTGTGAATGTGCCGCTATTTTCTCTTCGCATGACTCGTCGACGCCGCGACCACCACCATGATATGGCTCGTCCGCTTCTGAATCGCATTCGCACGGCCCATGGACCGCGGACGCGCACGACGATACGTCGGGCCGCAGTTGACGAAAGCCTTCGACACCACCATCGACTCACTATCACCCATCTCCTTCTGCTCAGCATTGGCTACAGCCGAGCGAAGGATTTTCTCGACCACACGGGCCGCGTGCCTAGGGGTATGCTTCAGCATCGCTAATGCTGCCGGCACCTGCTGCCCGCGAATCATATCAATTACTGGCTTGGCTTTACGAGGCGCCACTCGCACAAATCGAAGTATGGCGTGAGCTTCCGTCATTGTCACAATCCTGTCATCGGCCACCGGTTATTGAAGTGCGCATTGCGGCACCAACGACGCTGATCTCCTATTTAAGCGCAACGGCCTTTTCCGTCTTGGCTTGGCCGTGTCCCTTGAAAAATCTGGTCGGCGAGAACTCACCAAGTTTATGGCCAACCATGTTTTCCGTTACAAACACGGGAATGAATTTCTTCCCATTATGCACTGCGAACGTATGCCCGATCATGTCAGGAATGACTGTCGACCTGCGCGACCACGTCTTAATCAACTTCCGATCTTTCACCTGATTCATCTGCTCAACTTTCTTGAGGAGATGGCCGTCGACAAACGCGCCCTTATTAATCGATCTAGGCATTGCGTACTCCTGACTTCCGTCGAGCAATAATAAACTTGTCGGTCTTCTTGTTCTGCCGGGTCTTGTACCCCTTCGTCGGCACACCCCATGGCGACACCGGATGCGGATTTCCCTGACCGGACTTCCCTTCACCGCCACCATGCGGGTGATCGACTGGATTCATAACGACGCCGCGGACATGCGGACGCTTTCCCATCCAACGGACCCGTCCGGCCTTTCCAATAGTAATATTTTCATGATCCAGATTGCCGATCTGCCCAACCGTCGCCATACAGGTTCCCAAGATCCGCCGCATCTCACCGGACTTCAGCCGCACTTGAACATAATCGCCATCACGACCCATGACCTGAGCAGCTCCACCGGCGCTGCGAATCAGCTGCCCGCCCTTGCCGAGCTTCAGCTCGATATTATGGATAGTCGTGCCTAAAGGCATGTTCGCAAGCGGCAGTGCATTGCCGGGCCTGATTTCAGACTGAGGCCCCGATTGCACCTCATCGTTGATCGCCAATCCCACCGGAGCGAGGATATACCGCTTCTCGCCGTCCTTATACTTCAACAGGGCAATGCGGGCTGACCGGTTGGGATCATACTCGATCGCCTCCACACGCGCCGAAATCCCGACCTTATCTCTGCGAAAATCTATCTTCCGATAGAGCCGCTTATGCCCTGCGCCGCGGAAACGAACCGTCGTCCGTCCATCGTTGTTTCGCCCACCACTGCGAAGATGAAACGATGTCAGCGACTTCTCAGGTTTCTTCTTCGTTAATTCTTCGGTGGTGACCAACGTCATACCCCGCCGCCCAGGAGACGTCGGCCGATAGACTCTCAATCCCATAACACCAACCCTACCTTTTTCAACGCACTTAGGCGCTTTCGTACATTTCGAGTTTTTCGCCCTTCTTGAGCGTGACGAATGCCTTCTTCCAGTCCGAGCGGCGACCCGAGAACCGTCCCAGCCGCTTCATTTTTCCACGAACGTTCAAGACGTTCACCTTCTCGACCTTCACTTTGAGCAAGGCTTCGACGGCTTGCTTGATCTGCACTCGATTTGCATTGGGATGCACAATAAATCCGACGGTATTGGTCTTTTCTCGAAGAGCCGTAATTTTCTCCGTCAACAGCGGCTGCACCAGCACGGCATGCGTTCCGACTTTCACGACCAGACCTCCCGAACGGATCCAAGTTCCCGCTGCGAAACCACAATCATCCCAGCGCGGACGATATCGTAGACATTCAGCTGGTCAATACTGAGCACTTGCACCGCGGCCAAATTCCGAGCAGCCCGCATCACCGACGACTGTTCCTTTCCGATGACAACCAACACATGCCCGCCTCCACTCAGACGGCCCAACGCCTGTGCCAGCACCTTGGTCTTGAGCTCTTGAAGCGAAAGGTCGGAGAGGACAACCAACTTGCTCTCCGCCACCTTGGCCGAAAGTGCGCTTTGCAAGGCCGCGCGGTACTTCCGCTTCGGCATGGAGTAGGCATAATTTCGCGGCTTCGGACCGAATATACTGCCACCATGACGCCATACAGGAGAACGCACAGATCCCGCACGGGCTCGCCCCGTATGCTTTTGTTTCCAAGGTTTCTTGCCCGACCCCTGAACCTCACCCCTGCGGAGCGTGGAGGCTGTTCCCTGCCGTTCGCAGGCTCGCTGCATGATCACTGCCTCATGCACTAAGGCCGCACGCAGCTCACATCCAAACACTTCCTGAGGCAACTTAACAGTCCCGACCTTCTTATTCTCTAAATCTACGACGTCGACAGTGGGCATAGCTCAGCTCTTTTTCGACTTTCTGATCTCAACGATCCCGTTCGTGGCACCGGGGATACCTCCACGAACGAACAGAAGGTGCTCTTCAGGACGCGACTCGACCACTTTGAGCCGATGCGTCGTAACCCGCTCTGCCCCCATATGGCCTGGCAACGTCTTCCCCTTCCACACACGGGAAGGAAAAGAACTGGCACCGATCGAGCCAGGATGCCGATGGAACATCGATCCATGGGATTCCGGACCACCAGAATAATGGTGCCGCCGCACGACACCCTGAAACCCCTTGCCCTTGGAGACGCCAATTACATCTACCCAATCACCAGCCTTGAACATACCCACCGTGACAGTGTCCCCAACCACGGAGTCGCCTTCCTTCTTAAATTCGCGCAACACACGAGTGGCTGGCGCTTGATTCTTCTTCAAATGCCCCAGCTCGGCCTTGGACAGCTTACGCTCCTTGACTTCCCCAAAGGACAGTTGGATCGCCTCATATCCATCACGCCCTTTCGTCTTTACCGCCACAACGCGGCACGGCCCTGCAGCGATAATTGTGACAGGCGTCAACTGGTTCTGATCAAAGACCTGCGTCATCCCAAGTTTTTTCCCGAGCAATCCGTTTGTCATAATGAAAGTCCCGTCCGAAGTGCGGAGTCCCGAGTACTGAGATATCCAAATCAGGAACTCAGCTCTGGACACTCAGCACTCACAACTTAATCTCCACATCAACCCCAGCCGCCAGATTCAATTTCATAAGCGAATCCATGGTTTCCGGTGTCGGCTCCATGATATCAAGCAGGCGCTTGTGAGTCCGCATTTCAAATTGCTCACGAGACTTCTTATCCGCATGCGTCGAGCGCTGCACAGTGATGCGCTCTACTTTCGTTGGAAGGGGAATCGGGCCGATGATCTTGGCGCCACTCCGCCTCACGGTTTCAACGATTTCCATGACTGATTGATCCAAGACGCGGTAATCAAACCCGCGCAGCCTGATTCTGATTCGTTGATCGACTTTCACTTCTCACTCCTTAACTGACAACTGTCAGTCGATAGGTCCCGGCCTCAGGCCAATATTTCCGTGACGACACCGGAGCCGACGGTCTTGCCGCCCTCGCGCACCGCGAACCGCAATCCCTGATCCATCGCGATTGGGCTGATCAATTCCGCTGTCACACTCACATTGTCCCCCGGCATCACCATCTCCACCCCCGGATTCAGCTGCACCACGCCCGTCACGTCCGTGGTCCGGAAATAGAATTGCGGCCGGTACCCATTGAAGAACGGCGTATGCCGCCCCCCTTCTTCCTTCGTCAACACATAGATCTCCGCCTTGAACTTGGTATGCGGCGTGATCGACTTGGGCTTGCAGAGCACCATGCCCCGCTCGACGTCTTCTTTCTTGGTTCCGCGCAGCAGGACCCCGACATTGTCGCCCGCTTGCCCCTCGTCCAGCACTTTGCGAAACATCTCGACTCCGGTCACGATGGTGGCCTGCGTCGGCCGCAACCCCACAATCTCGATTTCATCACCGACCTTGACGATACCCCGCTCACACCGCCCCGTCACCACGGTCCCGCGCCCGCTGATCGTAAACACATCTTCGATCGGCATCAGGAACGGCTTGTCGATCGGCCGCTGAGGGGTGGGAATGTAGGTGTCCACGGCCTCGAGGAGCTTCAAAATGCTCGGCACGCCCAACGGCCCCTGATCGCCCTCGATGGCCTTCAAGGCACTCCCCTGCACAATTGGGGTCTTGTCGCCCGGGAAGCCATACTTGCTCAACAGCTCCCGCACTTCCAGCTCCACGAGATCCAATAGCTCTTTGTCATCAACTTTGTCGGCCTTGTTCAAGAACACGACGATGTAGGGCACGCCGACCTGCCGCGCCAAGAGAATATGCTCCCGAGTCTGCGGCATGGGCCCATCCGCCGCCGACACCACCAGGATGGCGCCATCCATCTGCGCAGCCCCGGTGATCATGTTCTTGACGTAATCAGCGTGGCCCGGACAATCGACGTGGGCATAGTGCCGGTTGTCGGTCTCGTATTCGACGTGACTGATGGCGATCGTCATGATCTTGGTGGCGTCCCGGCGCCCTTGGCTCTCGCTCGCCTTCGCCACTTCGTCGTAACTGATGAACTTCGCCATCCCCCGGTCCGCGCAAATCTTCGTCAACGACGCCGTTAACGTGGTCTTCCCGTGGTCCACGTGCCCGATCGTCCCAATGTTCACATGCGGCTTCTTCCGCTCATATTTCGCCTTCGCCATACGTATCTCCTCTACGCCCCCTATTCGCCTCGGTACTTTGCAATAATAGTCTCGGCAATTTGCCGAGGGACTTGATCGTATCGATCGAATTCCATGCTGTACGTTGCTCGACCCTGCGTGCGCGAGCGAAGATCAGTGGCATACCCGAACATCTCGCTAAGTGGCACAGATGCGTCGATCGCCTGCGCACCCGCCCGCACCTTCATTCCCTGCACCTTCCCGCGCCGCCCGTTCAGGTTACCGATGACATCGCCCATAAAATCCTGAGGAACCAGAACTTCCACCTTCATAATCGGTTCAAGCAAAACCGGATCAGCTCTTTTGCAGGCATCGGCAAACGCCATGGACCCAGCGATCTTAAACGCCATTTCATTCGAATCGACATCGTGATAGGACCCGTACGTCAGAGTCACACGCACATCGCGCAGGGGATACCCGGCGATAACGCCCGCGTCCAACCGCTCCCTCACACCCTTTTCAACTGCAGGAATAAATTCCTTCGGAATCACACCACCGACGATTTTATTGACGAACTCGAAGCCCTTACCGGACTCTGACGGCTCAACCGACAATACGACATGGCCATACTGACCACGACCACCCGTCTGCTTGACATATTTCGATTCCGCTTCAGCCTTCCGGCGAATCGTTTCACGAAATGCCACTTCCGGCTTACCCACATTGGCTTCAACTTTAAATTCACGCAACATCCGGTCAACAATAATCTCGAGATGCAGCTCACCCATGCCGGCAATAATCGTCTGTGACGTTTCCTCATCCGTACGGACCCTGAACGAGGGATCTTCCTGCGCCAGCTTCTGCAGCGCGAATCCCATCTTTTCCTGATCCTGCTTTGTCTTCGGCTCAATCGCCATCGCGATCACCGGCTCCGGAAACTTCATGACTTCCAACAGGACCGGCTCTTTCTCTTCAGACAGCGTATCTCCAGTCGTGGCACCCTTCAGACCGACGGCTGCCACAATGTCGCCTGCATAAGCAATGTCAATCTCTTCCCGTTTATTTGCATGCATCTTGAGCAACCGCCCAATACGCTCTCGCGTGCCTTTCGTCACATTGAGTACCGGCGTGCCAGTCTTCAACGTACCGGAATAGACTCGGAAAAATACCACCTGCCCCGCAAATGGGTCAGTCATCAGCTTGAAGGCAAGCGCGGCGAACGGCTCGCTGTCAGATGGCCTTCGCAGAACCTCTTTATCCGTATTGGGATCAACCCCCCTGACTGGCGGAACATCGAGTGGCGATGGCAGATACTCCACGACAGCATCCAACAACTGCTGGACACCCTTATTCTTAAATGCAGACCCACAGACAACCGGAATCACCTTCATCGCAATCGTCGCGGTCCTGATCGCCCGGCGCACTTCTTCTTCCGCCAGCGGATGGCCATTCAAATACTTCTCCATGACCTGATCGTCAAACTCCGCAACCGCTTCCAGCATTTTCTCCCGATACTCTTTCGCCTGCCCTACGAGGTCATCTGGGATTTCATCGATCTTGTACTTCGCACCCAGAGTTTCATCGTCGTAGTAGTAGGCCTTCATACTCACGAGATCGACCGAACCTCGATACCCCGCTTCCCGCCCGATCGGAATCTGGATAGGAACTGGGTTCGCCCCAAGTCGATCAATGATCGACTGCACACTGGCGTAGAAGTTCGCACCAATTCGGTCCATCTTGTTCATCCAGGCAATGCGCGGAACCCCATATTTATCAGCCTGGCGCCAGACTGTTTCCGATTGCGGTTCCACACCCTGCACGGAATCGAATGCAGCCACCGCCCCGTCAAGCACGCGCAGGGACCGCTCAACTTCAATCGTGAAATCGACGTGACCCGGCGTATCGATAATATTGATACGGCGGTCTCTCCAGAAACAGGTTGTCGCGGCGGCCGTGATCGTGATACCGCGCTCCCGCTCCTGCTCCATCCAGTCCATTGTGGCAGCGCCCTCGTGGACCTCGCCCAACTTGTGCGTCATTCCCGTATAAAAGAGAATACGCTCAGTGGTTGTGGTCTTCCCGGCATCAATGTGCGCCATAATGCCGATGTTTCTCGTATGTTCTAACGACGTTTGCCGAGCCACGTGAGTCCCTTAAAAAGGCTTGTGCTGCACGTTAAGCCAGTACACATCGCTGCGATGAATGAGTCCTACGCTTGCGAATCGCAGCACGGCTCAACGGCAGCACAGAACGACGTTACCAGCGATAATGGGCAAAGGCCTTGTTCGCCTCTGCCATCCGATGCACGTCTTCCCGTTTCTTTACTGCAGCCCCTGTGTTATTCGAAGCATCCAGCAACTCGGCGGCGAGCTTTTCCCTCATGCTCTTTCCACCACGTATCCTCGCCGACTGCGACAGCCACCGAAGCGCCAATGACACGCGCCGCGATGGTCTGATCTCGACCGGAACCTGGTACGATGCACCGCCGACACGGCGCGACTTTACTTCCACAATCGGCTTAACGTTATCAATGGCAGCCTTGAAGACCTTGAGTGGATCACCGCCGGTCTTCTCCTGAATGGCGTCGAATGCCCCATAACAAATCTGCTCGGTCGTGCTCTTCTTCCCGTCGGACATCAACATGTTGATAAACTTCCCGACAAGTTTATCGCGATACCGCACATCCGGAAGTACTTCACGTTGATCTAGAAATCTACTACGAGGCATCGTACTCCTATCCAATCACTAATTGATGCACCACAAGCACATCACCAGGCACTGCGATGCAACCTACTTTGGCCGCTTGGCTCCATACTTCGAACGGCTTTGCTTCCGGTCGGCTACTCCTACGGCATCAAGTGCACCGCGGACCAGGTGATAGCGAACGCCCGGCAAGTCTTTGACACGACCACCGCGCACCAGGACGATAGAGTGCTCCTGCAAATTGTGCCCGACACCTGGAATATATGTCGTGACTTCCATCCCATTCGTTAACCGCACACGCGCCACTTTCCGAAGAGCCGAGTTCGGCTTCTTTGGCGTCGTAGTATAGACACGAAGACACACTCCTCGCTTTTGCGGACAGGACTTCAGTGCCGGACTCTTTGTCTTGGCCGTGACAAGGTTGCGGCCTTTCCTCACTAGTTGATTAATCGTTGGCATCCCGCTCAAACCTTTCAAAAAACATCATGCACACATACTAATCTACTGCGCAAAGCCAAAAGATTATAGAGATGTCGCCTCTCGTTGTCAAGCAGACCGATAGCGCGTCATCATTCGCCAGCCGCGGCTGAAGCCTCGGAGGACACCTCTACAGCTACCACTGGAGCAGCTCTGAGCGCCGTAACTTCAGGCTTTTCACTGATCACAAATGTATCACGATACTCATTAAATCCGGAGCCGGCCGGAATCAACCGGCCCACAATGACGTTTTCCTTGAGCCCCAGCAGATTATCCTCTCGCCCATTGATGGCCGCCTCTGTCAAGACACGCGTGGTCTCCTGGAATGAGGCCGCAGAGATGAAGCTGTCGGTCGTCAAAGCCGCTTTCGTGATGCCGAGCAGAACAGGCTTGCCCAAAGCGGGTGTCTCACCCTTGTCGAGTACGTGCTGGTTTTCGGCCTCAAACACGCCCTTACTGACTTGGCTGCCCGATAAGAACTGCGTATCACCAGGGTCTTCAATCCGAACCTTTCTCAGCATTTGCCGCACGATGATCTCGATGTGCTTGTCGTTGATCGAGACGCCCTGCAACCGATACACATCCTGTACTTCGTCTACAAGATATTTTTGCAGCTCATTGGGGCCCAGCACATCGAGGATGTCATGTGGATTGGCCGATCCATCCATCAACGGCTCGCCCGCCCTGACCCAATCTCCTTCATGCACGTTGACATGCTTGCCTTTAGGAATGAAGTACTCCTTCGCGTCGCCCATCTTATTGTCCACCAACACCTTGCGCTGACCCTTGACGAATCCACCGTAGGAGACTTCGCCGTCGATTTCTGTGATGACAGCTTGTTCCTTCGGCTTCCTCGCTTCAAAGAGCTCAACAACGCGCGGGAGACCTCCAGTGATGTCTTTCGTCTTGGTCGTCTCGCGCGGGATCTTGGCTAGCACGTCACCGGGATAGATCATGGCGCCTTTTTCGACGAAGATATGCGCCCCCACCGGCAATAAATACCGCGCAACGGCGCCCGATCCGCCGGACACCTTCGCGGTCTTTCCAGCCTCATCCTTAATTGACACGCGCGGGCGCAACGTCGCGCCGGTATGCTCAATGATAACCTTGCGCGACAAACCAGTCACTTCGTCGAACTCTTCCTTCATGGTGACGCCTTCGACGATATCTCCAAACGCCACCTTTCCGCCCACCTCCGTGAGGATCGTGAGCGAGTAGGGATCCCACTCCACCAGTTTCTGTCCAACGGTCACGAGAGCTCCATCCTTGATCTTGATTTTTGCTCCGTACACGACGGGATATTTTTCGCGTTCACGGCCGCTGTCGTCGACGATCGCGATCTTCGTATTGCGATTCATCACAACCCACTCGCCATCCTTGTTCCGCACTGCGATGCCGGCGTTATGAATGTCGGCATTCTTCTTGGCATCGAAACTCATGAACTTAATGTGACCGGCATGCTTGGCTTCCAACACGGTTTGCTCGACAACTTTGCTGGCTGTACCGCCGATGTGGAAGGTCCGCATCGTGAGCTGTGTGCCCGGCTCACCGATCGACTGCGCGGCGATGACGCCCACTGGCTCGCCTTTTTCAACCAGGCGACCTCGTGAGAGATCACGCCCGTAACACGCCTGGCAGACGCCGCGCGCAGATTGACACGTCAGCACAGACCGAATCTTGACGCGATCGACCCCAGCCTCGACGATGGATTTGGTTAGCTCTTCGTGAATTTCCTCGTTCCGCGACACAATGATTTCTCCAGTCACGGGGTCGCGGATGTCTTCCGCGGCCAACCGGCCCAACACGCGATCCTCCAGCGGCTGGATGATTTCTCCGCCTTCCACCAGCGCGCTGACGATGATGCCATCGTGCGTCCCGCAGTCAAGCTCGTTGATGATCACATCCTGCGCGATATCGACGAGCCGGCGGGTTAGATAACCGGAGTTCGCCGTCTTCAGTGCGGTATCGGCCAGCCCCTTGCGCGCCCCGTGCGTCGAGATGAAGTACTGCAACACGGTGAGCCCCTCGCGGAAGTTGGCCGTGATCGGCGTTTCGATGATTTCCCCGGACGGCTTGGCCATCAATCCACGCATACCGCCAAGCTGCCGAATCTGTTGCGAGCTGCCTCGCGCGCCGGAGTCGGCCATCATGAAGATCGGATTGAAGGATTCGGCCTTGCTCGAATCGCCTCCGGCTCCTAGCTCCTTCATCATCTCGTCGGAGACCTGCTCGGTCACGTGCGCCCAAATGTCGATCACCTTGTTATATCGCTCTCCGTTGGTGATCAGACCTTCCGAGTATTGCTTTTCGATTTCGTTCACTTCCCGCTGGGCTTTTCCGACGAAATCTTCCTTCTTGCTCGGGATATGCATATTGTCGATGCAGATCGATAGTCCCGCCTTGGTAGCATAAGTGAACCCGATATCCTTGATTTTGTCCAAAAATTCGATGGTGTCCCGATGCCCGGTCTGCCGATAGACCGAATCGATCAGTTTTGTCATCTCCTTCTTGGTCATCAACTTGTTCGCATGCGCGAACGGGAGGCTCGCCGGCAAGATTTCCGACAATAACACTCGGCCGACCGTCGTTTGCACCAAGTTTCCCGCCATCCGAACTTTAATGCGTGCATGCTCGTCGATTTGGCAAGCATCAAAGGCGATACGGACCTCTTCTGCCGAGCCGAATACCTTGCCTTCACCCCTGGAGCCCAGCCGCTCTTTGGTCAACCAATAGCAGCCGAGGACCATGTCTTGGGAGGGCACAGCGATCGGTTTACCGTTGGCCGGCGAGAGAATGTTGTTGATTGACAACATCAACACCCGCGCTTCAACCTGCGCCTCGACAGACAGCGGCACGTGGACTGCCATCTGGTCTCCGTCGAAGTCCGCGTTGAACGCTGCGCACACGAGCGGATGAAGTCGGATCGCCTTCCCTTCGACCAATACGGGATCGAAGGCTTGGATACCGAGTCGGTGCAGCGTAGGCGCCCGATTCAGCAGCACCGGGTGCTCGCGAATCACTTCGTCGAGCACATCCCACACTTCAGACCGCTCCTTTTCAACCAGCCGCCTGGCACTCTTGATCGTCGTCGCCGCACCCCGTGCTTCGAGCTTATGAAAGATAAACGGCTTGAACAGTTCAAGCGCCATCTTTTTCGGCAACCCACACTGATGTAGCCGCAGCTCCGGACCGACGACGATGACCGTGCGGCCCGAGTAATCCACACGCTTCCCAAGCAAATTCTGCCGGAACCGGCCCTGCTTTCCCTTGAGCATGTCACTCAACGACTTGAGCGGTCGCTTGTTGGGCCCACGGATCGCACGGCCTCGGCGTCCGTTGTCAAACAATGCGTCCACCGATTCCTGCAACATCCGCATTTCATTCCGGATGATGACGCCGGGAGCTTTCAGCTCCATCAACCGCTTGAGACGGTTATTCCGATTGATCACGCGCCGATAGAGATCGTTCAGATCGGAAGTGGCAAACCGGCCGCCGTCGAGGGGAACCAACGGCCGCAATTCCGGCGGCAGCACTGGGATGACGTCCAAGACCATCCACTCCGGCTTGTTTCCTGACTTGCGGAACGCCTCAAGCACTTTAAGCCGCTTGGCGTATTTCTTTTTCATGGTGGACGATGTTGAGGCCTTGGCTTTTGCCTGGAGCTCGCCCCACAACATATTGATATCGATCTTCCGCAGTAACTCCCTAATGGCCTCTGCGCCGATGCCCACTTTGAATCCGGTGGAGCCGAATTCGGACTGCAAGGCTCGCAGCTTTTCCTCAGTCACCAGCTCTTTCTCCGTCAGATCGGTCGAGCCGGCGTCGATGCAGACGTAGCTTTCAAAATAGAGGATTTTTTCCAGTTGCTTCAGGCTCATGTCGAGCAAGGTCCCAATGCGGCTCGGCACGCCCTTAAGAAACCAGATATGCGCGACCGGGGTAGCCAACTCGATATGCCCCATGCGCTCCCGGCGCACTTTCGATTGAATGACTTCGACACCGCACTTGTCGCAGATAATCCCTCGGTGCTTCATGCGCTTGTACTTGCCGCAATTGCACTCCCAGTCCTTGGTCGGGCCAAAAATCTTGGCGCAGAACAGCCCGTCCTTTTCCGGCTTGAACGATCGGTAGTTGATCGTCTCCGGCTTCTTGACCTCACCATACGACCAGGACCGGATTTTTTCCGGCGAGGCGATGCGGATGCGCATCGAATTGAATGACACGGAATCCCGCTGTTTTTCGAACAATGTGTATGCGCCTTCCAAGGTAGTGACCTCCTCCGATGCCGGCCTTGAGCCGGCACACACGCGGTTAGTCTTGCGTCTTGACCAGCTCGATGTCGAGCCCCAGACTTTGCAGTTCTTTGACCAAGACGTTGAACGACTCGGGCAACCCCGGCTCGAGGAACGGCTCCCCTTTCACGACCGCTTCATACATGCGTGACCGACCCGGCACATCGTCAGACTTGACCGTGAGAAATTCTTGCAGTGTCGAGGCGGCGCCGTACGCCTGCAACGCCCACACTTCCATTTCACCCAATCGCTGGCCGCCGAACTGAGCCTTACCGCCCAGGGGTTGCTGCGTCACAAGCGAATAGGGGCCGATAGACCGTGCGTGGATCTTGTCATCGACCAAATGGTGCAATTTGAGCACGTACATATAGCCGACGGTCACAGGACTGCCAAAGGGCTCGCCCGTCTTGCCGTCTACCAACTGGCTCTGTCCGCTCGGCGGCAGCTTTCCTTTCTTGAGCAGCTCCTTGATCTCTTTTTCGGACGCCCCGTCGAACACCGGGCTGGCCACTTGTATGCCCAGCGCTTTGGCAGCCCAGCCGAGATGCGTTTCAAGGATTTGCCCCACATTCATACGCGACGGTACGCCCAGTGGATTCAACACGATCTCCACCGGCGTTCCATCCGGCAGATAGGGCATATCCTCTTCCGGCAACACCCGCGAAACGACGCCTTTGTTCCCGTGACGGCCCGCCATCTTGTCGCCGACCTGAATCTTCCGTTTCATAGCGATGTAGACTTTGATCAGCTTGAGGACACCGGGAGGCAAGTCATCGCCTCGTTTCAAACGTCCGACCTTTTCATCATAGAACATCTGAAGAATTTCGATCTGCTCCTTCGCGCGCCGCTCGAGGTCCTCTAACTCCTTTTGCTCGTCCGAATCGCTGAGAATAATATGGCGCACGGTGTCGTCGAGCAACCGCTTGAGGATTTCCGCCGTCAGCTTGCCCTTCTTCTTCAGAATCACGTCACCGGTGTCCGGATCCATTAAATCACGACCCACCACCTTGCCCAGCAGGAGCTTACGGATCTTTTTCGTCTTTTCTTCGTCGATGATCCGCAGCTCTTCGTGATGGTCGTGTTGGAGCTTCATTTGATCATCGATTTCAATGCTCTTGGAACGCTCGTCCTTGTCGAGGCCTTTGCGTGAGAAGATCTTCACGTCGACCACAATGCCTTCCACACCAGGTGGCACGGTCAGCGAGGTGTCTTTCACATCACCGGCCTTTTCACCGAAGATTGCGCGAAGTAACTTCTCTTCCGGCGTCAGCTGGGTTTCTCCCTTGGGAGTGATCTTGCCGACAAGAATGTCTCCCGGCTTCACCTCAGCGCCAATACAGATGATTCCGCTTTCGTCCAGATTTCTGAGCGCTTCCTCGCCGACATTGGGAATGTCGCGTGTGATATCCTCCTTGCCCAGTTTCGTATCACGTGATTCCACCTCGAATTCTTCAATGTGGATCGACGTGAACGCATCTTCGCGGACCAATTTTTCGCTGAGCAAAATGGCATCTTCGAAGTTGTACCCGCCCCATGGCATGAAAGCCACAAGCACGTTTTTACCTAACGCAAGCTCTCCATGGTCGATCGCCGGACCGTCGCCAAGCACCTGCCCCTTCTTGACCGGCTGACCGATACGCACGACCGGTTTCTGCGTGATGCAAGTATTCTGATTTGACCGCTGAAACTTGATCAGGTCATAGACGTCGAGCCCAGAATCCTTCCCTTTCTTTTTATCCTTCGAATCGCCCCGCACGACGATACGGTTGGCATCGACGCTTTCGACGACACCGGTCCGCCGGGCTTGAATTACATAGCCGGAATCTCGCGCGACGACCGCCTCCATCCCGGTTCCCACCAACGGCGCTTCGGCGATCAAGAGCGGCACCGCCTGACGCTGCATGTTGGAGCCCATGAGCGCGCGATTTGCATCGTCATGCTCCAAGAACGGCACCAATGCCGTCGCCACACTGACGACTTGCTTCGGCGACACGTCCATATACTCGATCTTGTCCGGTGTTGCCGTCACGAAATTGCCGCCGTGGCGGCACGACACTGTTTCCGACACCATTCGTCCCGAGCTATCCACCTTCGAGTTGGCCTGGGCGATCACGTACTTGTCTCCCTCAATCGCCGACAGATATTCGATCGTATCGGACACGCGTCCCCTGACGACCTTGCGATACGGCGCTTCGATAAACCCGAACGCATTAATCCGGGCATAGGTGGCAAGCGATGTAATCAGTCCGATGTTCGGACCTTCCGGCGTCTCGATCGGGCAAATGCGGCTGTAGTGCGACGGATGTACGTCGCGCACTTCAAAGCCCGCCCGCTCTCTGGTCAAACCGCCCGGGCCAAGGGCCGAGAGGCGCCGCTTATGGGTGATTTCCGCGAGCGGGTTCGTTTGATCCATGAACTGCGAGAGCTGGCTGCTGCTGAAGAACTCCTTTACCGCCGCCACCACCGGTTTGGCATTGATTAAATCATGCGGCAGGACGGTTTCCATATCGAGAAGGTTCATCCGTTCCTTGATACTACGTTCCATACGCACGAGCCCCAAGCGGAACTGGTTCTCCAACAATTCGCCAACCGACCGCACGCGGCGATTGCCCAAGTGATCGATATCGTCAATCTCGCCTTTCCCCATCTTGAGGTTGACTAGATAGCGGATGACTTCGACGATATCCTGCGCCGTCAGGGTGCGCTGATCGAGTGGCAAGTCCAACCCGAGTTTCTTGTTGAGCTTAAGACGCCCGACCGGCGACAAATCGTAGCGCTTGGCATTCAAGAAGAGATTGTCGAACAACACCCGTGCGGTCTCCACAGAGGGCGTCTCACCCGGACGGAGACGGCGGTAGATCTCCACCATCGCCTCTTCCTTCGACCCGACCTTTTCCATCTCCAACGTGTCGAGGATGACGGGCGTAGCCGTCGCCATGTCGAGATAGATGATTTTAAACTCCTCTACGTCGCTCTCCACGATGGCTTCTACGATCTCGGCGGTCAGCCGCTGATTCTTTTCCGCCAATTGTGTTTTCTTGGAGTCGACCAACTCCGTGAGTACGGCACGGCCGATGAGCTCCGTGGGAAGCATCGGAATTTCCTTGACACCCGCCGCCTTGAGCTTGGCAAGCACTCCCTTGGTCAGCTTGGCGCCTTCCCGCACCAGCGGTTCCTTGCCACCTTTGTCCGGCACTTCCGCCGAACACCGAAGCCCATGGTGGATCTCCGCGTCTAACTTTCGATACATCTTCCCCTTGGAGATCCGAATCTCCTCGACGGGGTAGTACATCTTGAGCAGGTCATCGCTTGAGAAACCAAACGCCTTCAAAAGAATCGTAGTCGGCATCTTCCGGCGACGATCGATGCGGACATAGAGGATGTCTCGGGCATCGAACTCGAAATCGAGCCAGGAGCCCCGGTAGGGAATGATCCGCGCACTGTAGAGCACTTTGCCGGTCGCATGGGTACGCCCCTTATCATGCGTAAAGGACGCGCCTGGCGAGCGGTGAAGCTGGCTGACGACGACTCGCTCGGTCCCATTGACGATGAACGTACCCCGTTCCGTCATCAGGGGCAATTCGCCGATGTAGACCTCTTGCTCGCGAACATCGAGCACCTTCCTCCGGGGGCCCTTGTCCTCCTTGTCAAACACCACCAGCCGGACTCGCAGTTTGAGCGGTACCGCGAAGGTCATGCCTTGCTCAAGACATTCCCGCTCATTGTACTTTGATGTTCCCAGCGTATAGCTGGAAAACTCCAATATCGCCGTATTGTTGTAGTCTGGAATGGGAAACACGCTCGCCAAGGCCGCCTGCAGCCCATGATCTTTCCGTCGTTCTGGCTCCACTTCAAGCTGCAGAAACTCTTCGTACGAGCACTTTTGAATCTCGATGAGATCGGGAATATCGATGTTTGTTCGAATGCGGGAAAAATCCTTCCGCTCCACGAACTCTTGCAGAGTCGTTTCGGACATTCCTAGTTCCTCCACATTAGTGGTGAGTGCCGGACGTCACAAGATACCCGGCGGCCCTCGGTGCCCGATGGCCGCCCCATGACAAGAGACCAATGACGCAATTACTTAACTTCGACCTTGGCACCGCTCTCTTCGAGCTTCTTCTTCATGGTATCGGCTTCTTCTTTAGCTACGCTCGTCTTCACCGGCTTCGGAGCAGCCTCTACCAGATCCTTCGCTTCCTTCAGACCAAGGCTGGTGAGTTCACGCACGACTTTGATGATTTGAATCTTCTTATCCGCTGGCGCCGATGCCAAAATGACGTCGAACGCCGTCTTCTCCTCGGCCGGCGCTGCCGCGCCGCCACCCGGCGCCGCTGCCACGGCGACCGGCGCTGCAGCCGTTACGCCAAAACGCGCTTCCAATCCCTTTACCAGTTCCGCCAAATCGAGCACACTCATACCCTCGATGGCCTTGATCAATTCTTCCTGTGATAGTTTCGTGACTGTGGCTGACATGTCTCCCTCCTCTTTCCGTTTATCCTGAATGACTGCAATGACTCTCACAAATTTTGACAACACAGCATTGAGCGTGTACACCACACCACGGATCGGCCCCTGCATGGCCGAGAGCAGCATGGCGATGAGGACTTCTTTCTTCGGCAGCTTGGCGACAGCTGCTAATTCCGCCGACTGGACGACCTTCCCCTCCAACACGCCGACCGTCATGCGGATCTTTTCTTCACGTTTTTCCGCGCTGATGAAATCCCTCAGCACTTTCGTCGGCAATACCGGGTCATCGTATCCAATCACGACCCCCGTCGGCCCCTTGAGATGCGCCGTGAGTCCAGCCAAGGCCGTCCCCTCCACCGCACGGATGGCCAACGTATTTTTCACAACCCGATACTCGGCCCTCGCACCGCGAAGTTGCCTGCGCAACTCTGTCACTTGATTGACTGGAAGCCCCACGCATTCCGTGAGAATGGCCAGCCGCGCGCGGCCAAATTTCTCGGTCAATTCCGCAACCGCCGTTGCTTTTTGTTCCTTCTTCATCGCTCCCTCTCCCGTCGTTACCCGTCCGGCAAATACCGATTAACCATTCACGTTGAACGTGCCTCTCAACTCCATTGCTTCATCAGCGCGGCCGCGTCCAGCTTGACACCCGGCCCCATCGTGCTGGAGATCGTGACACTCTTCAGATATCGCCCCTTGCACGACACCGGCTTAGCTTTCACGACAGACTCGATAATGGCGGAGGCGTTGTCGAATAACTTCGCAGCATCGAACGACACTTTCCCCACCGGCACCTGGACAATTCCAGCTTTTTCCACTTTGAACTCAACACGTCCTTTACGAATCTCTGCCACGGCCTTGCCGACTTCGAAGGTCACGGTTCCGGTCTTCGGATTCGGCATAAGGCCTCGAGGCCCCAGCTGCTTGCCGAGTTTTCCGACGGAAGCCATGAGATCCGGGGTCGCAATGGCACAGTCAAAATCCAACCAGCCCCCCTTGATCTCTTCCATCAAATCATCCGCACCGACAAAATCAGCGCCGGCCTGTCGAGCTTCCTGCTCCTTTTCTCCCTTTGCAAACACCAGCACGCGAACTTTCTTTCCAGTTCCATGGGGAAGTGACGTCGTCCCCCGAACCATTTGATCAGACCGCTTCGGATCAATTCCCAGCCGGAGCGCCAAATCCACCGATTCGTCGAACTTGGCATAGGCCGCCTGCTTCACGGCTTCGACCGCTTCGCGTAATTCATACACGCGCGGTTCGACTTTTCCCACCGACGCCTTCATCTTCTTTCCCATTTCCATCTCCCTCCCCTATACCAACCCGCTACCCTTGAATCACAATGCCCATGCTGCGGGCGGTGCCTTCGATAATCTTGGCAGCCCCTTCTACATCGGCGGCATTCAGATCAGCCATCTTCTTTTGAGCGATCTCGTTCAGCTGTTTTCTGGAGATCTTGCCGACCTTGTCTTTCTGGGGCACACCCGATCCCTTGATGACCCCAGCGGCCTTTTTCAAAAGATCCGACGCCGGTGGCGTCTTCATGATGAATGTGAACGTCCGGTCCTTGTACACAGTGATAACAACTGGAATAATGCTATCTCCTTCCTTCTGGGTCTTGGCATTGAACTGTTTGCAGAACTCCATAATATTGACACCGTGCTGACCAAGCGACGGGCCAACCGGGGGAGCCGGATTGGCCTTCCCAGCCGGAATCTGCAACTTAATTTGCGCGGATACTTCCTTAGCCATAATTCTCTCCCGAGCTCTCAGCTTTCAGCATTCAGCTTTCAGCCAAGCTGAGAGCTAATCGCTAATGACTGACTGCTGCATTTAAATCCGTTCGACCTGTAAAAATCCCAACTCCACCGGTGTGGATCGACCAAAGATGCTCACCATGAGCTTCAGGCGGCTGTGGTCCTGATCGACTTCGTCCACCAAGCCGTTAAACCCAAGAAACGGTCCATCGATGATTCGAACATTGTCACCCTTGATAAACTTCACCTGTTCCCGAGGTTCCACCTTTCCCACATCGATTTGCTTCAACAAGGACTCGACTTCCCCTGGGGTCAACGGCATCGGCACGGTCCCACCCCCGACAAACCCTGTCACCTTGGGAGTCTCCTTGATCATTTGAAGCGTTTCATCCCCAAGCGGCGACTCCAATTCAACGAGGACGTAGCCGGGGAAAAATTTGCGTCGGACCGTCCGCCGCTTACCATCTTTAATTTCAATAACAGCCTCAGTCGGCACAAGCACTTGACTGACTCGTTCGACCAAGCCCATCTGATTTGCACGCTCTATCAAGCTGGTTTTCACGCGTCCCTCAAATCCCGCATACGTATGAATGACGTACCAATTCTTCATTATGCGCCACTCCTAAGGTCTCAGAGCCCTTCTATGCCAGATCACTCATCAATCGCCTGCCGCCTCAGATCACCTTGGCAACTAACCATGAAAGAAATGAATCGACCATCGACAGATACAACGACATGATGACGCAGAACACAATCACGACGGTCGTAGAGCCAATGGTCTCTACCCGAGTCGGGAAAGACACCTTCTTCAACTCCGCCCGCACATCCGTCAAGAACAGTCGAATGGAATCCATCATGCGCCTGAACATCAGCAACTCCGTTTTCTCTTGAGATGCACGTCCGCACTCACAAACAATGCTTGCGGGTTTTACCCCGCCGTGCCTAAATCAGAAGCGCTCAGGGGGCGAGCACGCTCATACTCTAAAACCCAACTTCCAAGGCGTCTTATCCGGCCGCCAAGAACAAGCACATTGCGCCTGGCCTGAGCACGCTTGGGGTGGCAGGGGCACTAGGATTTGAACCTAGACTCTCGGTTTTGGAGACCGATGTGCTGCCATTGACACCATGCCCCTACACTCAGTGCTGAGTCCTGAGCGCTCAGGCATTGTCCAAGACTTACCCTTTACTCAGCACTCCGCACTCAACACGCAGCACTCTATTTTACCTCTTTATGAGGCGCGTGCTTTTGGCAGAACTTGCAGAATTTGTTTCGCTCCAACCGATCAGGATCGTTTTTCCTGTTCTTGTTGGTCGAATAATTCCGCTGTTTACAGATCGTACAAGCCAAGTCGATGATCTCTCGCATACAGAACCCCCGTCATTCGTCACCCGTCATCCGTCATCGGCAAACCCTGAGACCGCTGTGCTCGCTTGACGATTGACGCTTGACAGTTATCGCCCTGTTTTACGCCAATATTTCCGTGACGACACCGGAGCCGACGGTCTTGCCGCCCTCGCGCACCGCGAACCGCAATCCCTGATCCATCGCGATTGGGCTGATCAATTCCGCTGTCACACTCACATTGTCCCCCGGCATCACCATCTCCACCCCCGGATTCAGCTGCACCACGCCCGTCACGTCCGTGGTCCGGAAATAGAATTGCGGCCGGTACCCATTGAAGAACGGCGTATGCCGCCCCCCTTCTTCCTTCGTCAACACATAGATCTCCGCCTTGAACTTGGTATGCGGCGTGATCGACTTGGGCTTGCAGAGCACCATGCCCCGCTCGACGTCTTCTTTCTTGGTTCCGCGCAGCAGGACCCCGACATTGTCGCCCGCTTGCCCCTCGTCCAGCACTTTGCGAAACATCTCGACTCCGGTCACGATGGTGGCCTGCGTCGGCCGCAACCCCACAATCTCGATTTCATCACCGACCTTGACGATACCCCGCTCACACCGCCCCGTCACCACGGTCCCGCGCCCGCTGATCGTAAACACATCTTCGATCGGCATCAGGAACGGCTTGTCGATCGGCCGCTGAGGGGTGGGAATGTAGGTGTCCACGGCCTCGAGGAGCTTCAAAATGCTCGGCACGCCCAACGGCCCCTGATCGCCCTCGATGGCCTTCAAGGCACTCCCCTGCACAATTGGGGTCTTGTCGCCCGGGAAGCCATACTTGCTCAACAGCTCCCGCACTTCCAGCTCCACGAGATCCAATAGCTCTTTGTCATCAACTTTGTCGGCCTTGTTCAAGAACACGACGATGTAGGGCACGCCGACCTGCCGCGCCAAGAGAATATGCTCCCGAGTCTGCGGCATGGGCCCATCCGCCGCCGACACCACCAGGATGGCGCCATCCATCTGCGCAGCCCCGGTGATCATGTTCTTGACGTAATCAGCGTGGCCCGGACAATCGACGTGGGCATAGTGCCGGTTGTCGGTCTCGTATTCGACGTGACTGATGGCGATCGTCATGATCTTGGTGGCGTCCCGGCGCCCTTGGCTCTCGCTCGCCTTCGCCACTTCGTCGTAACTGATGAACTTCGCCATCCCCCGGTCCGCGCAAATCTTCGTCAACGACGCCGTTAACGTGGTCTTCCCGTGGTCCACGTGCCCGATCGTCCCAATGTTCACATGCGGCTTCTTCCGCTCATATTTCGCCTTCGCCATATTTCCTCCTACTCTACTAAAGTAATACGTGACGAGCGGGCAGCAACGAGTAGATCTCCAACCAGACTCATCATTGATGACTCAGCACTTGACACTGCCCCTCCTGGAGCCCACGACGCGGATCGAACGCGTGACCTCGTCCTTACCAAGGACGTGCTCTACCAACTGAGCTACGTGGGCGTCACAACTCGTCATTCGTCACTCGTGAATCGTCAATCGTAGCTCGGGCCGCTGTCCCTGCCTCCCACACGCTTTACGAATGACGGTTGACGCTTCACGTCTCCTCTTGGAGCGGGCGATGGGATTTGAACCCACGACAGCCAGCTTGGAAGGCTGGAACTCTACCACTGAGCTACGCCCGCCTTCTGTTCATCAAACAAACTTCAAAAACAAACTTGCGGTGCATATCCCGTCGTGCATCATCGGAAGCGCTCCGGGTCGAGTAAGCTTATAAAACCTAACGGCCAAAGGTGCTTATCGAGCTCGCTCACTCACAAGCTCGCTGGCACGAGCGACGCTTAGTTTGGTGGGCAGGCAAGGATTCGAACCTTGGAAGACATAAGCCAGCAGATTTACAGTCTGCCCCCTTTGGCCACTTGGGTACCTGCCCGCAACACCCTACTGGATTTCCCGTCACCAGAAATTCTCGACAAATTCTCAACGTCACTCGAACGTGCCAGAAAAATGCGCACAAGCCTCTCCGTACACAACTCTCTCTTCCTCAATCCTGAGGATTGATGAGCCGATGTGCTGGAAAAGCCGATTTGGAAATGTTGGATTCTATTGATGAAGTCTTGTCATGTCAAGAGGGGATTGGCCCTAGCTGATTTTTTCTTCCGAACGGACTTCATCTCTCGCAGACGTGTACGTCTCCCGTAAGCTTTAATGAATGAACCGCCCGTTTTATCAAATGAATAAATTTACCTGTAAAATCAAATATTTGAATCAGTAGCACCTCTGTCTCCCGCCAACTCAGCTGGGACTGCTTGGCCAGAAATCTCTTCTGAGTGATCCGCTGTTCGGCCGCATCTTGAGGCACATAATATCCACGAAACTCTCCATTCGAAAGCGCAACCTGAAAGCGACGTGCCCATTGAGCCATCTGACGCGGCTGCTGTAACCGTGATCCTCTTTCTTGTGATTGCACTTCAAGCTGATTCCAGATCGACCATCCAATAAAGACGGCCCATGTTTCATTGAGGGCTTCCCACGATTCTGATTCGGTCAAATATCGCGATTCCACCTCCTGTGGACGCTGCGCAATCGGCACGATAGTCACGTCTGTATATCGGCAGATTTGTTGTGATCGTGCAAATGCCATCAACTCATGTGCCGTGCCTTCAGCCCCTGCTGATCGCATCTCAGAAGACAGGAGATAATCCATGTAGGCATGAAACAGTTCATGATAGAGAATGCCCAGTTCCCTATGCGTCATCTTTGCAAGCGATTTGAGCGTGCTTCCCGCCGCATTGAAGGACAACGATCGGTTGAGGACCATGCGATGCTCATCGGGATGGTACTCCGCCGCGTAGGTCCGAAGATCGTCAAATTCAAACCGAATAAAATTCGCCGGAATCTCCCTGAGAAATTTCGTGGGGAGATGAAGCCGGTCCGCTTCCATGACCAGCCGCTCCCATGTCGAACCAACTAGAGAACCGGCATGGTCGGGCGGCAACGGTGCGGCCGCGGCACTATACCCGCCAAGCCAACAACTCCACACGAATAAAAATCGAACGAGATAGGGCATGCCTGGGAAAAGCGCGGATATGGGAGGCCGCGGCCGCGAAAACTGAGCAGAGATTTGACCTCTTTGAACACTTAATAGTCTTGGTATCGAGACGCTCCCCAATCTTCTCGGCCGCCTTCTTCTGCCAGTGCGAGAATCTCGAGACAATCAGAAGAGACATGATCGAGAAAGCGAGAGGGCTTCGACAGCAGCATCCCACTGGCTTTGTCGTAGACGTTAATTGGATAAGTCATGAACAAATGTCGCTTGGCCCGCGTCACGGCCACATAGAATAACCGGCGTTCCTCTTCCAATTCATCGTCCGTGAGAAAGGAATAGGCGGACGGAAACCGGCCATCGACGACCCAGATCACAAAGACACATTGCCACTCCAGCCCTTTGGCTGAATGAATCGTAGACAATACCATCCGCTCATCGTCGTGATCCGGCGCTTCGACGCCCGCGACGCTGCCGTCAGGAGACTCCAGCGCCAAGTCGGCCAGAAATTCGTCGATACTCGGATAGTTTTCAGCAATCGTGTGGAGATGATCCAGGTCTCTCGTGCGCTTGGGGTAGTCGTCGTATTGCTCCTTGAGAATCGGCAGGTAATACCCATAAATATGGTCGACCCACCCAGAGGGCGACCGATCTTCAGCACCGGTCAGACTTTCCAGCGTGTTCGCCAAGTTTCTGAGCCCCTGACCCGAACGTCCGGACACTGCCCGTAGCACATCGAACGGCCGATCGGCCTTCACGATCGCGACAAGCAGGTCCTGCGCTTTCTTTGGCCCGACTCCCTCCACCAGCATCAGCACTCGGTGCCAGCTGACCGTGTCGAGTGGATTCACGACCACACGAACGTGCGCAAGGAGGTCCTTGACGTGGGCCGTCTCGATGAACTTCACTCCGCCGCGCTTGATGAAAGACAGCCCCCTGCGGGAAAGTTCGATCTCCAGGTCAAACGAATGGAAACTCGATCGGAACAACACCGCCACCTCGCTCAACGGCACGCCTTCCTCGCGCAACTCAAGAATTTTCTGCGCGATGAACCGTGACTGAGCGTTTTCCCCAGTCGCTTCCACCAGCGCGGGCAGAGGCCCATCCAGTTTTCTAGTGAAGAGACGCTTCGTATACTTCTCTGCCGCCACCTCAATAATACAATTCGCCAAGTTGAGGATTGGCTGCGTGCTGCGGTAATTTTCCTCCAGCTTGTAGACGGTCGTGCCAGGGAACAGCGCCGGAAACTCCATGATGTTTTTGAACGTGGCCCCCCTGAACGCATAGATCGATTGCGAGTCGTCACCGACGACCATCACATTGTTGTGCATATGCGCCAGCAGACGAATCACGTCGGCCTGCAGCCGGTTCGTATCTTGATATTCATCCACTAGGATATAGCGATATTGACGGGAAATCGTCATGCGGGCTGATTCGTCCGCCGACAACAACTGCCGCAGCATCACCAACAAATCATCGTAGTCCAATAATTGCTTCTGCCGTTTTGCCGACTGATAGGCCTTCTGCAACCGGTTCAAATCTTCCAGATGGTCGGCAAAATGGCTGAACTCCTCGAATACAATTTCGTCGAGGCTGCGGAGTGTATTTTCACTCTTACTGACCATTTCCATGATCGTTCCCTTGCGGGGAAATCGCTTGTCTTTTTCGTTGAGCCCCAGATGGGCGCGGCACAATGCGATCAGATCTTCCGCGTCACCGCGGTCCAGGATCGTGAATCCCGGGTCCACGCCGATCGACCGGCCATAGCGCCGCAACAGCATGTTCGCGACAGAGTGGAACGTGCCGCCGCACACCCGCTGGCTTCTTGCCCCGATCAAGTCACCCGCGCGGTTCACCATTTCCTGGGCTGACTTGCGCGTGAACGTGAGCAGGAGAATATTTGACGGATCGACGCCGGAATCAATCTGATAGGCCACACGATAGACGAGCGTGCGGGTCTTACCGCTGCCGGCGCCGGCGATCACTAGCGCTGGTCCGTCTCCCGCTGTCACCGCGGCCAATTGTTGTGGATTAAGTACAGCTGGATAGTCAATGGAGAGCATCCGCGACATAGCCTGATCGGCTGGCCGTTTCAGCACATAGGTTTTGACTTCTCGTTCCATGAAATTATGTAACGCAGGTGTTCAGCAGATGGATCATTTTGGAGAAGCCGTGTATACCACACTCCGATTCCCCATTCCTATCACAACACGATCATTGTCCAGAGCGTCGCAATCAGCTAGACTACACCGGCGATTGCGAGTAGCATGAGCAACATCGTATCGCCGATAAAGTCCCCCACGTAGAACCAATCAGGCCGGGTCTCCTGCTCAGGCCTTGTGGCGGCAGCTCGAAGCAACGCGGCATTTCTCGTATTGCTCTGGAACCAGACGGAAAACAGATCACCGATGATGGGAACGGCGCCGACCGTCCCATTGATCAGCAGATTCAGGCTCATGCGAGTCCGTACGATTCGTGACAGTCACAAGCGAGCCGCAATGCCCAGGATCGCCGTGCCGATGAGATTGGCTAAGATATCGCCGATGCCGGAATGAGCCCGATCAAGGAATCTAACCCAAGAGAAAGTGACGTGCCGGGAATCCTGGCTGTCGCATCCAGCATCTTGCCGAGAATGTCGGTAACCTCGACGAGGTGCTCACGGACATCATCGCCAGGCAATTCGTCAACTCGAGGCTCCGATTCTGCACGTTCTCCTGAGCGAGACGTTGGCTAGGAATCCATTGAAGATGTGTGTAACCAGGACCTCCCCCACGCCTATCCCCCAGATCTTTACAAATAGAAATGCTCCACCGTGTTCGAGCACTTCCATGAAAGTTACGGCGATAAAGAAATCAGTCTGTACCGTTCACATCCCGATAGTGCATCCCCCTCTTCCACGCTTTGAATGCCGCTCCCGCCTCAGCTATAATTCGCAGAGCTTTTGAGCAAACCTATGCCAACAGCCAATCCAGACTATAAAGACCAACTTCGCCAGCTCGCCGAGCTGATGCTTGCGGTCTCGGGCGAGTCAGTCTCGGTCATGAAGCGCCTGGCGCCTGAGAAAGCCCTGAAACTCAAGCGCAAAGACGAGTGGGACCTCTACCTCGAATTTCTCAAGATCCTGTTCAACCTGGTGGACCGGCTCGCCGCACTGCACATTCCATTGAAGAATCAGATGGACTTCATGAACGCACTGGAAGACACGGTCGCGCACCAACTGCAGAAAGTTCTGGAGCCGGCCTTCGGCAACCAGACCGATCAGATGGAAATCGTCCTTACAATCGGGAGCGCTGTAGCAGAAAGCCGGCAAGCATATGAGCCCTACAAGTTCCTCATCACTGAGGAGTCGCAGTCCAAGAATGAGATGTTCCGAGATTTCGGCAACAAAATTTCCGCCGTGCTTGGAGCATCATATAACACCCAGCTGAGTTCCGCCGCCACCCTCTGCGCCAGCGCAGTTGTCCCCGCCATCAGCGCGTTACTTCAGGGGCAAACCCCACCGCCTGCCACATCCGCACAGCCGGCAACCGAATCGGTGAGCGAACAACAGGACAAGCTCGGCACCACAGGCCAAGAGATCAAACTCGTCAGCATGATGTCGAACATCTCCGGTGAAGAAATCGAAACTAGGTGGGGTCTCCATCCGCAATTCCGCGGAGATCTGACACCGGCCGAACTCCAGCAACTGACCAAGCTCCTGAACCGAGTTGCAAAAATCGTTGGCGAACGGTATGCCACCGTGGCATTCTCCGAAGAGTGGGCCTTATGGCACAAGGCAGGCCACGCCTGACCGGCATCGGACCAAGCGTGTACCCGCCTCTCCACTCCATAGTCAATCATCTCATTCCTCGAAGGAGCCGATGTGGATACTGTGATCTCGGTAAACGGTTCTCCAGTTGAACTTCTCCCAAGCCTCAGCCGCCTATCCGAACTCGCCCACAACTTGCGGTGGAGCTGGACATGGTGAAGAACTAGGTGGGGATACTGTATACTGCTGCTGCCCTGCGCGCACCCTCGACATGGTAGGCCAGCTTAGTGCATGGCTCATGGGCATCCTCACTATGCTGTGTCTTGGATGGCCTTCTGTCGTTCATGCCGCCGGTTCGTCCTCCACCATCGAATCTCAGGCCGGAGAACTTTTCAAGGCCGGTGATTACGCAGCGGTCACAGCCCTGTATCGTACCCAGCCGTCCCATACGCCCGCATCAAAACCATTTCTGCGCCTCTCACTTTTAAGTTTTGTCCGTCTGGGACGGACCGACGAAGCCCTCGCCGTCTACACACGGCTGAACCTTTCCGGTCAATCTCATGACGCAGCCCTCCTCCGACCGCTGGCCCTGGCGGTCATCACCAGCCGTATACGCGACCAAAAGGAACATGTGCGCATTACGGCCTACACAACTCTGGCGGAACTAGGCCTTCAAGAAACAGCAGCGATTCTCGAAGACGGCCTCCTGGATCCCTCAGTGCTTGTCCGAGCTCGGGCTGCAGAAGCCATCGGAAAGGCCGGCTTGGCTCACAAATCCGGCGCCCTGCGGCGGGCTCTGAGCGATGTCATGCCCACCGTCCGGATCGCCGCCATGACTGCACTGACAGAAGTGGAGGCCGCCGACCTGATGACGCGCTTCACTGAGATCGCCCGTACCGCCGAAGGCCCCGAATCGATTTTTGCCGCGGCCGCTCTCTATAAACTGGGGCAATCGGAACGATTGACGGACATTACCGACGCTGCCACATTACCCGACGCCGACGTACGTATAGCGGCCATCGGCGTGTTGGGCCGCTTGAAGCGGCCCTCCAGTCTGGCGGTCCTGAGTCAATCCGTGTATGATCCAAACCCATCCGTACGTGCATTTGCCGCAGGAGCGCTGGGAGAATTCGGCTCACCCAACGGAGTGGTCCCCTTGACCCATGCTATCGGAGACGAAATCGCGATGGTGCGCAGCGTCGCTGCTAGAAGCTTAGGCCGACTAGGTATCAAGGACAATCGGCTCTTGCTGCACACCCTGACCAGAGATCCAAGCTGGCAGGTCCGGGCTGGGGCCGCGGAAGGGCTGCTTCGGCTGGGAGACACGTCGGCTATCCAATTAATCGGTGAACTCGCGCAACATGCTGATCCGTCCATTCGAGGTGCCGCCGCCAAGGCTCTGAGTCTTGTTCCGGAGCCACAGGCCGCAACCATGCTGGAGACCCTCTTGCACGACCAACAACCGCTTCCCCGCCTCATGGCCGCCATGGCGCTGGGAAAGCAGGCCGGGGCAGTGCTACCACTGCTGATCGACGCCTTGCGAGATTCCGACGAAGCAGTCCAGATTGCCGCAGCGGGAAGCTTGATTCGGCAGCTGGGCAGACCGCGATCACCGAAACCACCTCGTTAACTGACAGACCACGATGGTCAAATTCATCATCATCCTCGTGCTAATTGCCTGTTCATTCGGAGCTGGGTACTATCTCGGACAGGAACCCGTCGGAACGTTGCAGACGAACGTGTCGGACCTGTCTAAGCGACTGGCCATCTCCAAGGAAACAATCGAAGGCTTTCAGCAGTTGGTAAAGAAGCTCTCAAAAGATGTGCTGGATGCCACGATGCGGAATGAACGGGATCTCTCAAGACGCCAAGGGTTGCTGGAAGCCAAATCGAAGGTGGTCCAGGCGAAGGCGGATATCCTGGACGGAAACCTCGCCAACGCCACAAAGGCACTGGCTGACGCGGTCACGGCTTTGGAGCCTCTTGCCAAAGGAACACAGGACGATCCTTCGGCTAAGGCACTCTCAGATCTGGCTGCCTCACTACGACAGACCCGCCTGGAAACGGCGATGGGCAAAATCGTATCGGTGAATAAACTGCGCGATTTGGAGCGCCGCTTGGATCAACTGCTCAACAAATAGCCGGAGGGGCACGGCTCGCATTTAGGTAGTTGCCGACTCAGAAACCGGCTGTTTCTTCCACTTCGCCAGGATCCGCTCCACTCTCATTCGAACGACCATGTCGGGATCTTTCAGCAACGGCGTAATCGCGTGACGGCCCCGCTCGTCGCCGATCGATTCCAGCGCTGCTGCCGCCGTCAAGCGTATAAACCAATCTGCGTCTTCCAGCATCTCAATGAGTGGAGCAATGGCTTGATCATTCTTGATCCGGCCCAACGCCAGCACCGCGCTCTTGCGAACCTGTTCGTCCTTGTCCCGAAGCGCGGTAACCAACAGGGGAATGGCCGGCTCACCGAGCTCTACCAATGCCATGATAGCATCGTCCTTGAATTCATCGTTCCGGAGCTGGAGCATCAAGGGAGCGAGCACCCGCTCATCCCGAATCTTGCCCAGCGACAAGATCGCGTACTTGCGGACTTCCCAATCACGCAACAATTTGAGCAAGGTCTCGACCGCAGGGGATCCCACCTGCCTCATGGCTTCGACCGCCACTTCACGAACCTGCCAATCACCGTCCCGTAGCGCCTTGGCCAAGGGGGCAACGCACCGCTCATCCCCCATCTCGCCGAGTGTAATGACCGCCTCACGGCGCACCACCCAGTCGGGATCGTTGAGGAGATCGATCTGAATATCGATCTCATCTTTGACCCGCTCCTCTTCCAGGTCTCCGCCGCTTTCTACCCTGGTCGGTACTTGACTGACCTCCTGCTGTCCAGCGCGAGCGAGGTCTTCGGACAAGGAATCAGCCAGGGCATCACCCACCAACGGAGCCATCGGGAGGGTAGCGCCAGGCCGGTCAATTTGATTCGATTCCATTGATGGTCCTATCCTACACAAGCATCGCTGACGAACTAGGTCGAAGCAGGAGCTACCGCTGCCTTGCCGCCCGCCGCATGTTTCTTGCGGAGTGCAAGAGCGCGTCGTTTACGCTGCTCCCGCTTCAGCCGCTTCCGAAGCGCTCGAAACGCTTCCGTCCCTTCTGAAGTCTTCCCTGCAGCCCGCCGTTCCGCAACTCTTTTCTTCAATCGAGTTTCTTTAGACTCCGCTGACCGTTTGGATACGTTCTTCGCCATACTCTCGGCTCCTTTAGTAATGATCGATGACGATGATGAACAGACTGGTCCGTCTTGAATTCGTTGGGCCAGTCTAGAGGAGAGGGTGCATAGTGTCAATCGAGGAGACTGCCGACCATACCGCTATATCAACACCAACGCCACATACTCCCGATGCGCCGGATCTGCAACCAGGATTGCGGGGATCAATTCCCACCAACGCTGAACCAAGACATCGTTGGGCAGCAGTCGGTGGGTGGACACCTTGGTAAAATTTGACCGGTGGAGCCAGTGCATCGAAGTTGCAACCAGCGATTGGTCCTTCAACCAATGGACCATAAGAGGGGAAGAGGCATGCAAGGCCTCCTCCTCTAATTGAACAACGAATTCAGGCCGGTGGTCACCGATAACCTCCAGCTGAATGACTGAGAGCCCCCCCTCAACCATCTCAAGCTTGGCTGCCGCGGCATGGGAAAGGTCGAGAATCCTCCCATTCACGTAAGGCCCCCGGTCGTTAATCCGTACTCGGACGTGCCTCCCATTCAACAGGTTAACTACCCGAACCATGCTGCCGAACGGCAGGGTCCTATGGGCTGCCGTCATAGCTTCCATATCGAATACTTCTCCATTGGCTGCAAGTCGTCCGTGGAAGGAGATCCCATACCAAGAGGCTATCCCCCGCTCCTTGATCCCCACATCCAGATCACTGTTCCCCTTAGGAATGCAGGAGCATGCCCCCAGGGAGAGGCAGAAGACGACCAGGCCAAGCCGAAGAGTCAGATTCAATGAGAGCCGATTGAAATTGCAATAGTTGCTCATATACATTCCGCCTCCCCCTAAGTTACTGAATCATCCTCAAGTACGTGACTCCAACGTAACCAAGGTACGGGTATTCAACGATACCGACTGCTTACCCTATTTCCTCTACCTTGTGGTGAAGGCGTGGGGCTCGGTCAGGAATGGGAGGCAGTACAAAAAGGCACGAAGAATCGACGGCAGAGTCTATTACAAATTATTATATATAGATGAGGAGCCCTGAGTCAATTACCTCTAGTTCCGCAGCGAATGATCAATTGGGAGATACGAAACAGGGTTAAGATGGAAAGCCACGAAATTTCAGTCTTCTACGCCAATCCCTACAAATCGCTGTTGTATTGACTGCCCGAATCGGACTGAGTAAGATCCTCCGCACAGGCGATGTTCGCCAGGACTTGAGCAAGACCGTTAATAGTGATCGTATCCTCCATCCCTGATCGCCCTGACATCACATCCATGATTGACGTCCAGAACATTACCAAGCGGTACGGACATCATACGGCCATTGACCGGGTCACCTTCTCGGTTGCCAAGGGGGAGGTGCTGGCGTTTCTCGGCCCTAACGGTGCAGGCAAAACGACCACCATGCGGATTTTGACCTGTTTCATGCCGGCGACGGAGGGATCGGCTCATGTTGACGGATTTGACTGTGCCGCTCAACCGATGGAAGTCAAACGGCGAATCGGCTATCTGCCGGAAACTCCCCCGATCTATCAAGAATTGACCGTCACGGAATATCTGACCTTTGTTGGCCAGCTCCGTGGGATAAACGGGCCAAATTTGACCTCAGCCCTGGACCAGTCCATCAGCCGGCTTGAACTTGGGTCGGTCCGCCACCGTTTGATCGGGAACCTCTCCCGCGGCTACCGCCAGCGTGTTGGACTTGCCCAAGCCCTCCTGCACAATCCTCCCGTATTGATCCTGGACGAACCGACAGTCGGGCTGGACCCGAAACAAATCATAGAGATTCGAGAGTTGATCAAGAGCTTGGCCGGCTCTCATTCCGTCATCCTAAGCACTCACATCTTGCCGGAAGCCACTGCCGTCTGCCAGCGAGTGGTCATCATTAGTGAAGGCCGAATCGTGGCGGAAGATACCCCAGAGCAGTTATCGGCGAGACTGCGGCAATCGGAGAAGGTTTCTGTGACTCTGAAGTCGCCCCCCAAGGATTGTGAGACTACGCTCCGAGGGATTCCCGGTGTGCTGAATGTGTTTCCAGGGCAGAGCGATGGGACATTCCTCATCGAATGCACCTTGGGGCGGGACCTCCGAGACGATATCGCCCAATGCATCGTGTCGAATCAGTGGGGCTTGTTGGAACTACGGACCATTTCCATGACACTGGAAGACGTGTTTCTCCGCTTTACCCGCCACGAGAACGGCCTCCCTCAGTCTGTGGAAGTCGCCGCCTCATGACACCGGTCCAAGCCATCATCGCCAAGGAGATACGCTGCTACTTTGTCTCTCCAATCGTATACGTGGTCGGTGGGGTCTTTCTGCTGGCCTTTGGACTGTTAGCTGAATCCCTCGTAACAGCTATTGGGGCTTATGCCATTCAGATGATGCAAATGCAGGGCGGATCGGCACAAGTCAACTTGAATGAACTCGTATTCCGCAATCTTTTCAGCGGCAGTCGACTCATTCTGCTCCTGATTCTCCCGATTCTCAGCATGCGCCTGTTTTCAGAAGAACGGAAACTCCGGACATTTGAATTGTTACTGACCTCCCCTGTCCGAATCAGTGAACTGATTGCAGGGAAGTTTATCAGCGTATGTCTGATCTACTTTGGGATGCTGACGCTCACTGGGATTGTCCCACTCGTCTTGGCTCTCTTCAGCGACTTCGACTGGTATCCTGTGTTAACCGGATACCTGGCCTTGGCACTCCTTGGAAGCCTGTTCCTCGCCACAGGAACCTTTGCATCGGCCTTGTCTGAAAATCAGATTGTGTCCGCGCTGCTCGGCGTGGGAATCCTCTTTGTCTTTTGGCTACTGGGGTTTCTGGGGTCGCTGCTCGGTGATACCACAATGGGGCATATTATGTCCTCCATCTCATTCATGGAACATTACGACCGTCTGGTGAGCGGGCTCATCGACACAAGCGACCTCCTGTATTTTGCAAGCGGCCTGGCACTCATGCTCTTTCTCACGCACCAGGTCATCGATTCGGCGCGCTGGAAATGAACGTCAAGTCACTCCCATTTGGCATCATCGGCCTCGTTCTTGCCCTCGGCGGCGCCATCAGCTACAGCCTCCGTCCAAATCTGCTCTGGGCCGTGACCTTGGTGGAGCTGTCGGCGCTGATCTGTCTGATCGGGTTTTTCATCTTGCACTTCGACGCCGTGAGAGCCTTCTCCGGTCACCGGACGACGAAGATGGGCATCAACAGTCTCCTCATGGTCCTGCTGTTTGCTGCCATCCTCGGCATCGTGAATTTCCTGGCATCCCGACACTCCGTTCGCTGGGACTGGTCGGAAAATCAGAATTACACACTAGCGCCACAGACGCATCGCGTCCTGCGCTCCCTCCCGCACGAGATCAAAATTACGGTCTTCACACGAGAAAAGGACCCCGGGTATCAGGCCTACAAACAACGGCTGGAAAGTTACCGCCAAGCGTCCACCAAGCTGGCGGTGGAGTTCATCGACCCCGAAAAACAGCCGAAGATCGCGCAATCCTATGGCATCTTCCGAAGCGACACGGCAGTGTTCGAGAGCAACGGCCAAACGATCAAAGTTATGGCCCCTTCGGAAGTCGAGCTGACCGGAGCTCTGCTGCGCATCTCGAAAGACGCAAAAAAACGTATCGTATTTGCCGAAGGCCACAGCGAGCGGAACTTAGAGGATAAAGAACGAAATGGTCTCTCAATCGTTAAAGAAGCGTTGATCCGACAAGGCTATGCGGTCGGCACCGTTTCCCTGCTTCAGGAAGCCGCCGTGCCAAGCGACACCACCGTGCTAGTACTTGCAGGCCCTCGCAGGACCGTAACGACAGAGGAACAGGACCGCATCCACGCCTACGTCGAGCAGGGAGGACATCTCCTGGCGCTCGTGGATCCCGACACCCACACCGGTCTCGATCCTCTGCTGGCCCGCTGGGGAATCGGTCTCGGACCAGGTGTGCTGGTTGATCTGCAAGATCGGCTAGCAGCGGGAGATCTCACCGCGCTTCTGGTTCGCACGTTTACCGAACATGAGATCACGCAGGACCTAACCTCCGCAGTACTCTTCCCACTCTCGCGCCACATTACGTTCGATGAGCAAGCTGGTAAAGACTGGGACTATGTTCCGCTGGCCCGCACGTCGGCCAACAGCTGGGCCGAAACAAATATGCCGAGCCGCGTCGTGAGCCTGAACGAAACGGAAGATGTGAAGGGACCACTGCCTCTGGCTGCGGCGCTGTCGCTGAAGAAGGTGCGGGAGGAAGGGACGGCCAGACCGGCCGTCGTCGTCATCGGTAATTCCACCTTTGTCACCAACGCCTATTTCAATTTCCCCGGCAACAGTGACTTTTTTCTTCACACCACAGGATGGCTTGCCGAAGAGCGTGACCTGATCGCCATCGCACCGAAAGAACCGGCTCTGCGGCCATTTACCCCCAACCCCTTGCAAGAACGGGTACTGCTCTATGTGCAAGTGATCGCGCTTCCGCTCATAACGCTTGTGACCGGTATCATGGTATGGAGAAAACGCCGGCGGCTGTAGTCTCTCTATGCGCTATTGGCCGACACTCCTTATGCTCATCATCCTGACGGGGCTCGGAGGGTATCTTTACCTAGTTGAGATCCCCACACAACAACAGGAGATGAAGCAAGAAACCGAACAGAAGAAACTTCTGCTGGTTCCCGAAACCGCCATTACAGGACTGGCCATTACCACCACTCAGGGCCCCATTCAACTCAATCGTGCCGAATCAGGAGCATGGACCATCACTGCTCCCTTACACACCGACGCCGATATTCGTGAAGTCCAGGCGCTCCTCCGAGCATTGGTCACTGGGACCGTCAGCAGAACCGTCGCCGACAAATCCGACACTCTAGCCCCTTTCGGACTGGATCAGCCGGTGACAACTGTGACTGTAACGGCCGGAGCACAACAAGAAACCATCGCCATCGGAGACAGCGGCCCCCTGTCCAACACCTTGTATGTACTTCGTGGATCGGATGCAAAGGTCCTGCTGACCGACCTGGCCCCCCAAGACTTTGTCAATAAGTCGTTGATGACGTTCCGGCAGAAGGAACTCTTTCGGTTCGCGCAAAACGACGTCGATCGGGTGCGTTTGGCATATGCGACCACGGAAATCGTCATCTACAACATGGCCAAAGGCCAGCCTAAACCAGTCTGGAAAATCCGCTATCCCATCGAAGCCGAAGCAGATCAGACTGAAGTCCGTTCTCTGATGTTTCGGCTGGAGGGCCTCAAAGCGCTCAGTATCATCGATCCAGGCCCCGAACGAGATACCCTGGCCAAGACGCTGTCCGGTCACAAAGTCAAAGTGACGCTGCATACTCCCGCAGGCGATCAAACCGTCCGTCTCTATCAACCAGACCCACAAAGCGGCGAGGCGATTGCTGAAACGACGGCCGACGCACCGCTGTACCGCGTCAATCCAATGATCATTAAGGATCTCACCAAAGAGCTCTTCGACCTGCAGGACAAGCGTCTACTCGGCGTCCCCGCTGCAGACATCGCCATGCTGTCGGTTAAAGCACGGGACAAGGCCTATATTTTGATCAATCAGACCGGCGAATGGGTACTGGAGGATCAGCCCACGGAGAAGCTCAACCAGCAAACAGTGGATCTGTTTGTGAGTCGGGTCACAAACCTTCCCGCTGAAGATCGTGTGACTCAATTAACTGCGCTGCTTGCGCCCTATGGACTGCTTGCGCCAACGGCGGAGTTCGTGGCCATGGGAAGAGACGGCAAGCTACTCGGCAAGCTGACGCTGGGTAACCGCGTCGGAAACCTGGTGTACGCCTCCGGCGAGCGACTCCAGGGCATTTTCCAAGTTCGCCCGGACCTCTTGACCCAGATCCCCTCGACAATCGATCTGCTGGCCGCACCGCAAGACCAAACCAGCTCGAGGCACTAAAACTGCGCCTCCCTCTTGCTACCGACAGGGATCCAGTTCGATCAACCCCTTGCGGATGGCTAATATAGCAGCCTGCGTACGGTCGTAGACTTGTAGCTTGTGGAAGATGTTCCGGACATGATTCTTCACGGTCTTCTCGCTCAAGTCAAGATGATTGGCAATTTCTTTGTTGGTCTTCCCGTCAGCGACCAATCGTAATACCTCCATTTCCCGCTCGGTCAGATCATGCTCGGCGTGGGCCAACTTTTTCCCTTTCTTCTGCGCCATCAGAGAAAACTCCGCGAGGATCTTGCTCGCGACGGACGGGTGAATGAGCGACTCGCCCCGATTGATCGCCCGAATGGCCGCGATAATCTGCGAAGATTCCGAATCTTTCAGCAAATACCCGGTAGCGCCGGCTCGAACCAACTCGAAGATATATTGCTGCTCCTCGTACATGGTCAACGCGACAATGCCCATGTGCGGAAACACGCGCTTGATCTGCCTGGTGGCCTCAACACCGCCCATACGCGGCATACTGACATCCATTAGAATCACGTCGGGAAGGAGTGTGCGAGCTTTCTCCACCGCCTCTATGCCATCCTGCGCTTCTCCAATGACGTGGATGTCGTCTTTCGTCTTGAGGATTGCGGCCAGTCCATCCCGAACCACTCGATGATCATCGGCGATCAAGACCTTAATTTTTCCCATTGGCCTCCTCCTTCTTCATCAGCGGCACTTCGACGATGACCTTCGTCCCGTGCCCTTTCTTGGATTCGACGCGTCCTTTTCCGCCGACCAACCGAGCCCGCTCCACAATGCCCTGAATCCCGAAGTGATCCCATTTTTCCGGGTTCCGCAGCATCATATCCATATCGAATCCGATGCCGTTGTCGGTGATCGTCATCCGCAACATATCCAAGTCGATGTCCAGGCTGATCGACACGCGATTGGTCTTGGCATGTTTCTGCACGTTGAGCAACGCTTCCTGGATGATACGAAACAAGAAGATCTTGGTCCGGGGAAAGAGGATTTGCTCGTCCCCCGTCACTGTAAAATTGGTTACGATATGCGACTGAGTCTCGTAGGACCTGAAATAGTTCGTCAGCTCAGGAATCAGCTCCATCTTGTCGTAATGGAGCGGGCGCAGATTGAAGATCACCTGACGGGCTTCCTGGATGGCCGACTTCAGCTGTGCCTTGCTCTCTTTGATCGTGCTCAAACTGGCTTTCGGATTTTTCCGCATCAGCTGCAGACAGAGATCCAGCTTGAAATTGACACCAGCCAAACTTTGCACCAAGCCATCGTGAATTTCGCAGGCGATACGGGTACGCTCCTCCGTGACAGCCGTGCCAGTTTCTTTCACATACAGCCGGTACAACGACTGATACTGGTTGAGCGTCTTTTCGATATCCCCGGTCGCCCGGATGCGGGCCTCAATCAGCTTCCACATGAACTTGGCGCTGGCACCGCTGATGATCGTCACGCCCATCCGATAGAAGTCTTGGAGAAACTCCCACACGCTGGCATTGCCCGACACATCGATGATGAGATCGACCCCCTCCATCGCCAACAGCTGGCGGTAGTTGTGGGTTACGGGAATCCGCAATTGCTTGGCCAAGTGGATACCGGGCGAATCGGGATTGATCTCTGCCACCCCAATGATTTGCACGAGCGGATCGTTGGCAAAGATTTCCATCAACGCCGTGCCGCCGCGCCCGGCACCGATAATGGCAACGGTGGTTCCACTGGGGCGAGCCGCCTTTTTCTTGATACGCTGTGGTAGCGGTTTGGTCATAGCCTGGTAGCCTGCGCACGCACGATGTTACCGATTATCGATGGGAGCTGAACGTTCGGGACAGGGGAAGAGGGACGGCCAGCTCGGGAATGCGAGCCTTACCGTTCGTGGCGCTGCTGAGCCAGCGTTTTTAGCTCATCCATGAATTGGTCGATGTCCTTGAACTCCCGGTACACAGATGCGAATCGGACATAGGCGACCTGATCCAGCTGGTGCAACTCCTTCATCACTTCTTCGCCGATCACCCGACTTTCAATCTCGCTTTCGCCCATCTCCTGCACTCGCTTTTCGATCCGGTCGGTCGCCGTCTCAATCGTGACGGTACTGATCGGCCGTTTCTCGCAGGCCTTCTTGAATCCGGAAAGAATTTTGGCCCGATCAAACGACTCGCGTCGCCCATCCTTCTTAACCACGATCGGCAAGATCTCATCGACCCGCTCGTAGGTGGTGTAACGGCGTCTGCAGCCGAGACACTCACGGCGGCGGCGAATGACCCCGCCTTCCTTGGCCATGCGGGAATCGACCACCTTGTCTTCCAGTTCATCGCAGAACGGACATTTCACAGATGGCGCCACGCCCTCTTAGGCACTGATGGAGTTTCGTCAATAGGAATGAAAGATCGGGAATCGATTGCACAATGCCTTGGCTTGTAGGCGAACCTCTTCCAAGATCGTCGGCTCTTGCGGGTGTTGCAAAACACGATCGACAAGCTCAACGATCTGCTTCATCTCTGGCTCCTTCATACCTCTTGTGGAGACGATGGGAGAGCCCATCCTGATACCGCTGGCTATAGCCGGAGGCTTTTCGTCATATGGCACCGCATTCTTGTTCAGAATGATGCCGGCGGCATCGAGCGCAGCATCGGCATCTTTGCCGGTAATCCCCTTGTTGGAGAGATTGACCAACATCAGATGGGTATCGGTCCCGCCGGAGACGATCTTGTAACCGCGGTCCATCAACCCCTGCGCCAATGCCTTGGCATTGATCAGCACCTGTTGCTGATAGCGTTTGAACGAGGGAGACAGGGCTTCTTTGAACGCGACCGCCTTGGCGGCGATCACATGCATCAATGGTCCGCCCTGGAGGCCTGGGAAGACCAGCTTATCCACGGCTTTCGCATGCTCGGCCTTGCACATTGTCACGCCACCACGCGGGCCACGCAACGTCTTGTGCGTCGTCGTCGTGACAAAATCCGCGTAGGGCACGGGATTGGGATGCAACCCCGCGGCGATGAGGCCGGAGATATGGGCGATGTCCACCAACAGGTACGCGCCCACCGACTTGGCAATCTGCTGAAATCGCGGAAAATCCAACGTGCGGGCGTAGGCGCTGGCGCCGACCACAATCATACGGGGGCGGCACTCTTCGGCGACTTTCTGGACCGCATCATAGTCGATCCGTTCCGTCTGGCGATCCACACCGTACCCAAATACGCGAAACAGGATACCGGAGAAGTTGACCTTGCTCCCATGCGTGAGATGCCCCCCCTGGGCCAGATCCATCCCCAAAATCGTATCCCCTGCCTTCAACACCGACAGGTACGCCGCCATGTTGGCCTGCGAGCCGGAGTGCGGCTGCACGTTCACGTGTTCAGCGCCGAAAATCTCCTTACACCGCTGAATCGCCAAATCTTCAACCGTGTCGGCATGCTGGCATCCACCGTAGTATCGCTTACCCGGATAGCCCTCCGCGTACTTATTGGTCAGGACCGAGCCCTGTGCGGCCAGCACGGCTGGGCTGGCGAAATTCTCCGACGCGATCAGGAGCAACTTGTCACGTTGCCGCGTTTCCTCGGCTTCGATCGCCGCATACACATCAGAATCTGCGGATTTCAGCACGTCCAGTGATCCGATTCTATCAAGCATCGATCGTTCTCTAACACGGAACTAGGCTTGCGCTGGTTCAGACTCATGTTTCTTCACCACGTTCACAGTCACCGTGGCCATCACATCTCTCGGCATCTTGATGGAAACCGTCACTGCCCCCAATTCCTTGATGGGATGAGCCAATTGAATTTTCCGCCGATCCACCGTGAATCCCTGCGCCGCCAGCCCTTCCGCGATATCTTTGGACGTGACCGAGCCAAACATCTTATCGTCTTTACCCGCTTGCGCCTCGATGGTCAGCGACACTGCCGACAGCTTCTTGGCATGGCTTTCGATCTCCAGCTTTTCCTTCTTGGCCTTTTCAGCGGTCACCCGCTTGGCATGCTCGAAAGCCTTGATGCTCCGGCTGTTCGCCTCGACCGCTTTCCCACGCGGCAGCAAGAAATTCCTGGCAAATCCATCGGCCACATTAATGAGATCGCCGAGGTGGCCCACCCCATCCAGCGTCTCCTGCAGAATGACTTTCATACCTTATACTCCTTATCCAAGAAAGAGATGGAGAATACTGGGGCAACTGTGAAAAGTCAATTCAGATTGGTGGGTGTTACCCGATGACGCCAAGAGCCAGGCCGACCTTCGCAAAGGCTGCCACGGCCTGTTCCAGCTGGGCTTTCGTGTGCGCCGCCGACATCTGGACACGGATTCTGGCCTGGCCGTGGGAAATGACTGGATAACTGAATCCGACCACATAGCCCCCCTCTTTCAATAGGGCCTCGGCCATCGAAGCCGCGAGCGCCGCCTTGCCCAGCATGACGGGAATGATGGGGTGCTCACCCGGAACCAGACGAAAATTCAGTCGCGTCAATTCCGCGCGAAAAAATGTAGTGTTGGCGTGAAGCTGTTCACGTAATGCATCGCTCTGCGCCACAAGATCGAGTCCACGCAAGGCTCCGGCAGCGATCATCGGGGGCAGTGAGTTGGAAAACAGATAGGGTTGCGATCGCTGACGCAACAACTCGATGATTCCTCGCTTGCCGAAAGTGAAGCCGCCTGCCTACGGTTGTTCTAAACAAGTCGCCGTCTATGTCTATGGCGCCCGGAGTGCCGAAGTGTGGTGGGCAAACCAGCGTCAGTCGCTCGATCGGCTGAAGAATCTGTCTGTGATGCTCCTTCCGATGGACAGTGTGCACACCTTGGCAGAGCTGGCGAAACCCTCCAAGCAGCTGCAGTGGACGATCCAAAACAAACGTGTCTGGATCTCCGATGGGACCCAGACCGTCCACATCGAACTCCGGCGAGTGAAAAGCCCTTGATTGACTGATTTCCATTTGACGCAATGGCAAGATTCTCCCTACTATACAAGCATCTAAAGCCTGGAGAAGCCATGAGCCAACCGCTGCATCGAGGGCTGCGACATCTTGCGCTGCGTGTGACAGATCTCCCACGCTCACGCCAATTTTACGAACAGCTGCTAGGCTTTCACCCGGTATGGGAGCCGGACCCCGACAATGTCTATTTCAGCTCAGAAGTCGATAATCTGGCCCTCCATCAGATGTCGAAGACAGAATTGGACGCATACGATGCGTCGAAGACACAACGGCTCGACCACATGGGCGTGATTCTCGACAGCCCGGCTGCGGTTGATCTGATGTACCAGACGATTCTCCCGCAGATCGACTCGCGGGGTGGGAAGATCACCAAAGAACCCAAGCAACACCGAGACGGCAGTTATTCGTTCTATTTTGCCGACCCAGACGGGAATCTCATTCAGGCCCTCTATGAGCCGGGGATCAGCCGACTTAGGATTAAGACTGAGTAACGAGGACTGCGGTGGCATGAACACGAGCGGATAAATTTGAAGACCTCATCGCTTGGCAAAAGGCACGAGCAGTGACACCGGCCATCTACCAGGCAACCGCGACTGGGTCCTTCGCCAAAGACTTCGGGTTACGCGACCAGATCCAGCGAGCTACGGTGTCCGTCATGTCCAATTTTGCCGAAGGATTCAGCGAGGCAAGCGGGCAGAATTTCATCAGTTCCTGAGTGTGGCTAAATCATCGTGTGCAGAACTCAGATCTCAACTCTATGTGGCGTTGGACGCTATGCACCTAAATCAATTAACTTTCCGACAGTTGCGTGTTCAAGCAGAAGAAGTCGCACAAATTATAGGAGGTCTGCGAAAGGCCGTGCACACCCAACGCCTACAAACTCGGGCCGCTACCTTCAGGGCCACATCCGCGAAACCTCAGTCTTCAGTCCTCAGTCCTGAATAATATGAGCTCCATCTGGGATCGCCTTCCTAAGAATCAGTATGTGAGTTTCGTCCCCTGGTGCTGGGTGCAGCTAGAGAGTGCCGCGCCGCCCGGGCCATTCCCATTTATCGGGGGCATCGCCCCGGAGGTCGCGGCCAGCCTGCAAGAAGCCCACAGTCTCCTGGCCAGTTCGATCGACACGGCCATCAGCGACGTGTTTTCCAAACGAGCCCCGCTCGACGACCCAGATCGGCGGCGGCGCCTGGAGGACGCCTATGCGGAACTGGTAAACGCCCGCCCCTATCTCAGTAGACACATCACCTGCGGCCGAAATCAGGACGGAACCTTTCGTTGGGAATTTCCAACCGATCCTACTGCCTCATCGGCGGTCACGAACGGCGGCCTACGGATTTTTCATTCCGTCAAACGTCAGGCAATTCCGCTGGGGTTCGATCAGCGCCCGCTAGGCCCAACTATTGGAAACCTCCTCGGACTGTTGGACGGCACTCACAAGGTTGAAGAAATCAAAACGGTGGTGACCACCGCGTACCGCGAATCCGTCACCCTGCTAACCCGCCTGATGGAATTGCTTCACCAATATGAGTGCCTCGCTATCTCGCCCAAAACTTCAATCCAGCTACGATGGTGTGAGATGATCCAGGATCAGGACACGGTCCATCTGGGCCACGCGGCCCTGCTCTATCGGCAACGGGACAGTTTTTTCCTGTTCGACCCCTGGCTTCTGCCCTGGTTTGCTGAATCCTCACTCCCCTCGCTCTGGGGCTCGTTGCTACCCAAACCGGCTGCCGTGTTCCTGACCCACGACCATGACGATCATGTGGATCCCCGCACGCTACTCCATCTGCCGAAAGACATGCCGATCATCGTGCCCAGCCGGCGGAATCGGACACAGTTGTATTACGACTACCTCCCGCTCTTGCGGGAATTGGGGTTCAGCCACATCGTCGAATTGGCGCACGGCGAGACTTGGCCGTTTGAAGGCGGCACCGTCGTCTCCGTGCCCTTCTACGGCGAAGACCCCTGCGATGTGGCAATGCCGAGAAATTGCTATCTGATCAGTGACCGGGGCTACAACGTGCTCGTCCATGCGGATAGTGGACCGACCAATGACGGTCGCTCGGTGCTGAACGAGGGTGTCATTGCACGGTTGGCCGACCAGTACGGGCCGATCCCGCTAGTCTTTGCCTCGCAACAGCAGTTGCTTGAACTGCGCGGTCAAGCCGCCCATGCGCCGCTCTCTCATCCAGGGAATTGGTTGGACGTGGGCGAGAACGGCTATCTCACCAATACCTACCTCAGCGAACTGTGCAAGGCCGCCAAGGCGAAACTGTTCGTCTCCTACGCCACCGGCGGGGCTGACTGGTACCCCGATCACTTATCGTTCATGTTCAGCCGGCGAAATCCGGCAAGGACCGCACTGCTCACGGCCCACTGGGAACCGGCAGAAACACTCAGAGCCCTTCTCGCCACCCATGATTGCCGCTATCATAGTTCTCGTGCGCTGGATCTGTATCGAGTCGGGGAGGGAGACCGAATCGACGCTGTCGCAACAGGCGATGCGCTCGCGCCCCTCAGTCTCTACCGGCTGGATCATGGCGATCCGCCGTTTTTCCACTCACAAGGAGGTGGCTAGATGAGTGTGCCCGGTCGAGAGATCCGACATGAGTAAACCACAGACCGCTATCTTGGTGACCGGCGCGGCGGGGTTTATCGGATTTCACGTCTCGAAGCGGCTATTGGATCGCGGCGAGACCGTGATCGGCCTCGACAATATCAATGAGTATTACGACGTCCAGCTCAAGCACGCGCGTCTGGCCCAACTGACCCCGCATAAACATTTTCGTTTTGTGAAGCTCGACCTCGCCAATCGGCATGGTATGCGCGATCTCTTTGCCGACGAGCCGGTCAGCCGGGTCGTTCATCTCGCAGCCCAAGCCGGTGTGCGTTATTCTCTGGTCAATCCCCATGCCTACACCGAAAGTAACATCGAGGGGTTCCTGAACATTCTTGAAGGCTGCCGGCATGGCAAGATCGAGCATCTGGTCTACGCGTCATCCAGTTCCGTCTACGGCGGCAACACGCAGATGCCGTTTTCCATTCATGACAATGTAGATCATCCCGTTTCGCTCTACGCCGCAACGAAAAAGGCCAATGAGCTCATGGCCCACTGCTATGCCTATCTCTACCGAATCCCCTGCACCGGGCTCCGGTTTTTTACCGTCTATGGCCCCTGGGGGCGGCCCGATATGGCGCTGTTCATTTTCATCAAGGCGATTCTGGGGGGCACGCCGATCGAGGTCTTCAATCACGGTAAGATGCAACGCGATTTCACCTATATCGACGACATCGTGGAAGGCGTCATACGCACACTCGATCATCCGGCCGTATCCAATCACTCATGGTCCGGCGAACGGCCTGATCCTGGCACCAGCTCGGCACCTGCCAGGATTTATAATATCGGCACCCACAAACCGACTGAGCTCATGCGGCTTATTGACGTGCTGGAACAGGCGCTCGGAAAGAAAGCGGAGAAGAAGCTGATGCCGTTGCAGCCCGGTGATGTGCCCGCGACCTACGCCAACATCGACGACTTGTCACGTGACGTCGGTTTCGCACCGGCAACACCGATCGAAGAAGGTATTCCCCGTTTCGTGAAATGGTACCGGGAGTTCTACGGAGTGTGACGACGACCGGCTCGTTCCCCTGCGTCCTTGAATCTACTAGCAGCCGATCGGCACAAATCCTACCTCGATGATTCTTGATAGCGTCCCATACCGCGTATTGTCGTTGAAGGAATAGCTGGCGCCGTGTTGATTGCGCCAGGAGATATCGCTGCCGTACGACGGATCAGTGCCATAGAACATCCCCCCACGAGTTTTTTGCACTCAGTGCAACCGTTCTGAGTAGAGAGAACAGACTTCCCTCAAGGACGGACCCACTCGGGGCCACACTCGCATATCAGTCCTTCACTCAATCCGGAACATTCTGCCCTCCCACACTGATTGCCTAATCTCGGTACGCAGGCATGTCGTGGTGTGGCGCAGCGAGAACCGATGAGCGCGGCGTGGCCGACATATTCTCCAAAGACGGCACCACTGAAAAAGGCCTGAGCAGGACAGCCCGGCACCCGGCCCGTTCCTTGTTGGTATAGATCGTTGCCCCATCCACCAGCTGGCATTCCCAGGTATCCGCAGGCACCGGTGGTGGGGTATCGGTTGATGCTGGCTCGACACAGAGCACCACCATGGCCAACCCCTGAAGGACTGCGTACTTGCCCTTCATAGCGTATCTCCCGAAAAATGTTTGAGGACACGGCCCGTTTGCTTGCCTGCCTTCGAATCTGCACGCACAATGTGTACGCCCACCCTACGCAATCGGCTCAAACGGAATCTATGCCTCTTTGGAGGGGGCACCTCTGACCTGTAGGCGGTTCACACCAACCACCCGTCCATACCACCCGAGCGCCGCCGCGAAGAACTTAGGGACGCCTTTGCTCCCCAGTTTAGCTTTCCCTGACGTGGATTTTGAGATATTATTCGGCCTAATCCTGGGACAAGTGAAGGGCAAGCATTGCGATGACTGACCACGGTCTACTCGGAAATTTGCTAATAATCTACACCGTCGCCATTGGGGTGGTGTTTCTGTTTGACAAGCTCAAATTGCCGGCCATCACCGGCTTTCTCGTCGCCGGTATCTTGATCGGCCCACACAGCCTGAACCTCATTTCCGATATCGAGTCCGTGAAACTCCTGGCTGAAATCGGGGTGATGATGCTGCTGTTTACCATCGGCATCGAGTTCTCAATGGCCCAGATAGCCGCGCAGGGCAAATTATTCGTGATCGCCGCTCCCATTCAGATGGGTGGGGTCATCGTGATTGCCTGGCTCGTCGGGCTCTTCATAGGGCTGCCGACATCGCAGGCCATCTTCTGGGGTTTTCTTCTCTCACTCAGCAGCACCGCCATCGTGCTGAACATCCTGGCCAAGAACGGAGAAATCGATTCCATCCACGGCCGCAGCATCATCGGCATTTTGATATTCCAAGATCTGGCCGTGGTGCCCATGATTTTGTTGACACCAATTCTCAGCACCACGAGCGGCAATACGGTCACGACGATGCTCATCACATTGGTCGAATCCGTAGCGACCCTTACTATGATTGTCTTCGGGACTTGGTATGTGGTGCCGAAAGTGCTGGAATACATCGTTCGCAGCCGCAGCCGTGAATTGTTCTTGTTGACGATCATCGTCCTGTGCCTCGGGATCGCGTGGCTCACCTCACTGACCGGACTCTCACTGGCCGTAGGCGCCTTCATTGCCGGCTTCGCGATCTCCGAATCGAAATACAGCCATCAAGCCACTGCGGAAGTGCTCCCGTTTCGGGACAGCTTCAACAGCCTGTTCTTTGTATCCATCGGTACTCTGATGGATTGGCACATCCTGCTGGAATATCCCAGTGCGGTGATCAGTTTATTGTTTCTGATGCTGCTGATCAAATTCCTGACCGGAACAGGCGCTGTGCTGTCCATTGCTCTTCCCCCGCGATCGGCAATCATGACCGGGATCGCCCTCGCGCAGATCGGGGAATTCAGTTTCATCCTGGCCCAAGTGGGGAATGGCCAGGGCCTGCTAAACGAGATGCTCTATCAGATCTTCCTGGCCGTGTCGATCTTGTCCATGATGATCACGCCGTTCTTCATACAAGTCGCTCCCCGCATAGCCAAGTCCATCGAGACGGTCCAGCGGCTCCATCGATGGCTGCCCAGACAGACAACGGCCCATGTGCTCGAACTGGAAGGACGGAACTTACGAATTAAGGATCATGTCATTATTGTGGGATATGGGTTGAGCGGCCGCAATCTCGTCCGCGTGTTGAGCGATGCTGAGGTGCCTTATGTCGTACTGGATTTAAACAGCGCTACCGTGCACCGCGAATCGCAGCACGGCCTGTCGCTCTATTATGGCGATGGCACGAATTCCGCGATCCTCGAGCACATGAAGATCAAAGTTGCACGGGCTCTAGTCGTCACGATTTCCGACCCCTTCACGACCCGTCGTATCGTGCAGATCGCGCGAAATCTGAACCCGAGCATTCACATCGTCGTCCGTACACGGTTTTTGCGCGAGCTGGCGGAGCTCCATCAGCTCGGCGCAGACGATGTCGTGCCGGAAGAATTTGAAACATCCATTGAAATCTTCGCGCTGGTCTTGCGGATCTACAGCATGCCCCAGGACTTTGTGATGCAGAAAACGGAACAAGTCCGACGGGAAGCCTACGCGCTCTTGCACCGCAATGAGCTGCCAGAATTGGCCTATCATCTGCGTGGCGGAACGCTGAGCGACATAGATGTGCAGACCTGCCGACTCGAAGACGATTCGTCGGCGATCGGGAAAACCATCGATCAGCTGGCACTACGGCAATTGACCGGCGCTTCGATCATCACCTGGACCAGAGACAGCGACACGAAATCTAACCCTTCACCCCAAACCACCCTTCTCGCCGGCGACACCATCGTTATACTGGGAACACGCGAACAAATCAGGCGAGCAATGAGTTTGATCTGTACCGACAACTCAACGAACTAGCTCGTACGCGCCCGCATCCTGCTAACTACGCCACCGCAACGTGACCCGCTCCTTGAGCGGATGATCCATCGGCTGTCCGGTCTGCACCGACGCCAAATGCGCGGCCTTCAGCTTGTAATACCATTTGGCCGGCATGTCGGCATCGCCCAGAAACATCGAGGACGACTTGTGGCGAAGCCCCACAGCTAGATGCTTCATCGCTCGTTCGTCCTGAGCGAGAAAGGCTTTCGTCAGCGCTCGAAAAATTACACCTCCGAAGGGAATCCAATTCAAGCCGCGCCAATAGGCGGAGAAGTCGATCCGGCACTCCATATCGGAGACGGGCGTGGACATCAGACGATTGGCCATCCAGGCTGCGCCGCATTGCATGAGCTCCACTCGCTGGTTCGGTAGCAGAAAATCGATCGTGGTCGATAACGGCCCTCCATAGACTCGCTCCAGCCAATGAAAGGGGCCACTGTTCTTGGACGGCCGGTGGGATGTCATCCGAAATCCATTGGGAATCGGTTCATAAATTTTTGTTTTTTCATGCATGCTGGCGTCGCTGCGCCACCACGAATGGACATAGGGTCCATGAACGGGATCGATAAGCCCGATCACGCCGTCGTCCGGCGTGCAGGTGTAGGTCAACGACACGTGGAACGACTGCTTCGGTTCGGAGGGAAGCGACATACGAGGGACAGGCGGCAGCGGAATGTCGGTGCCACGCTCATCGGGCAGGTACAACCAGATCATCCCATCGGCCTCTTCGACAGGGTAGGTCGCGATGCCGACTTTATCGATTTGCAAAGGCGAGCCCTCCGGCAATGCCGGAATGCGTTGGCACCGGCCCTTCGTGTTGAACTGCCAGCCGTGATAGGGGCACTCCACCCGCTCACCGTCGAACCGTCCGAACGACAGCGGCATGCCGCGATGGGGGCAGATATCCCGCATCGCGCCGAGACAGCCTTCCCGATCTCGGCAGAGCACGATCGGCTGCCCCGCCATTTGGAGCCCCTGCATCGAACCGGACCGCAGGTGGTCGCTCGGCACAGCCGGATACCAAAACCCCAAAAGCGGGGCACCCTTAGCAGACATGATTTCGGGTAGTACCTGCGTGCTCATTGATGAGGAATGGAACTGGTGAACCAGGCCAGCATCCGATTGGTTGGGACTATAACGAGCGGTCCGGGGAAGGTCAAGCTCTGCCACTGGTTCGGTGTGGCCTCGCCCGTTTCTTGACACCCTCACGAACCCCATACTATTCTGTTCAAGCGCATGTGATTGTACGCACAGGACATGAGGTGATCCAATGCTTGCCACGCACGTTGAGCCGGCGACGACGCTGGCGCAACTCGAAGCAACGAAGCCCGAGAAAGTAACCATCGTCTTGCTAAGTGGCGACCTCGACCGGGCGATGGCGGCCTTCATCATCGCCACCGGCGCGGCGGCGATGGGCATGCAGGTGACCATTTTCTTTACGTTCTGGGGGTTGAACGCCATCCGCAAGAAAGGCGCCACCAGCAGCGCGAAAGACTGGCTGCGCCGGATGTTTGGCGCGCTCAATAAAGGCGGCGCTGAGGCGCTTCCTCTCTCCCGCTTCCATTTCGGCGGCCTCGGCACCAAGGTGATGCAAATGGTGATGAAACAAAACCGCATGCCGGGAGTGCCGGAATTGATGGAGACGGCCTTGGATTTGGGCGTCCGCTTCATCGCCTGCACCACGACCATGGGGCTCATGGGTATTACCAAGGACACGCTGATCGACGGCGTCGATCAATTCGCCGGCGTCACAACCTATCTGGCCGAAGCGAAGCAGGGCAGTGTGAATTTGTTTATCTAGACACAGGACTGAGCCTCGGCTCTCAGTCCTCCTTACTTAGTTCTGATATATCAGGAGTTCGTAACGATGCAGGCAGATGTCACACTCGATACATTGGGATATTTCTGTCCGATGCCGATCATCCTGACGTCGAAAAAAATCAAGGAGCTGGCATTGGGGCAAGTGCTAGAAGTCTTGTCCGACGATGAAGGCATCAAGAAAGACATGCCGGCTTGGTGCGAGACCACCGGTCACCAAATGGTTGGTCTGGAAGAAGAACAGGCAAAATCCGGCTGGATCTACAAAGCCTTCGTAAAGAAGACCAAGTAGGCACCACGAAACCGATCTGATCGGTACGGTTACAGTGAAGCCGGAGGGGATCACGATCTCCTCCGGCTTCGCCGTTTCGTTCATAATGACATCCATGCCGCATCTGATCGAATGTGTGCCCAATTTTAGTGAAGGTCGTGACCCCGCCGTCATTGAGGCGCTTCTTGCCGCGGTGACGTCTGTCCCCCACGTCTGGCTCCTGCATCATACGGCGGATTCCGATCATCACCGCTCGGTCCTCACCTTTGCCGGACCGCCCGACGCGGTCGCCGAAGCAGCGCTCCGCGCCGTAACCGTGGCAACAGAGATGATTGACCTGCGACAGCACGAAGGGGTTCACCCACGCATTGGCGCGACGGACGTTGTGCCGTTCGTCCCGATGCACGACGATGGGATGGCCGACTGTCTTCGCGTCGCCCGTTGGATGGGCCAGAAAGTTGGCACACGCCTCGGCATCCCCGTATTTCTCTACGAAGACGCCGCTTCCCACCCGGCGCGTCGGCAACTAGAATCGGTCCGGCTGGGTGGACTTAGAGGGCTGGCGGCCCGAATCGACACAGATCCGTCCTGGCTTCCTGACTTTGGCCCTCCCCACCTGCATCCCACAGCCGGTGCGCTAGTCGTCGGTGTCCGTCGGCCACTCATCGCCTTCAACGTCAATCTCAAGACGAACGACCTGTCGATTGCCAAAACCATCGCCAAAGCCATCCGGCAGTCGAACGGAGGGCTCCCCTGCCTGAAAGCCATCGGTGTGGAGTTGGCAAGCCGTGGCATCGTGCAGGTGGCAATGAACCTAACGGACTATCGCGTCACGCCGATGTCCCGAGCCTTTCAGGCCGTACAAACCGAGGCGGTGAAACTCGGTATCGAAGTGGCCGGGAGTGAACTCATCGGTCTGCTTCCCCAAGCAGCACTCAATGGGGCTGCCATGGCTGCGCTGCAGCTTGAACGATTTGATCCAGATCAGGTCCTCGAAATGCGAATCGCCGCAGCGACAGCGAACCAGAACCCAACGGACCAGGCCCTTTCGGATTTTCTCGACGCGGTAGCGGCGTCTGAACCGACTCCGGCTGGAGGCAGTGTGGCAGCGCTGGCCGGCGCATTGGCCGCTTCGCTGGGTCTCATGGGCGCTCGTCTTGGAGGCGGCATCGAGTCGACACAACACCTGCTTCAGATGCAACATCGGCTGTGCCAACTAATCCAAGACGATGCCAATGCATACAACCAGCTCCTGTGCGCCTATAAAATCCCCCCACACGAACCGCATCGACCGCAGGCTATTTCGACGGCGCTCCGCATAGCCACCGAAATTCCACTAGAAATCGCGGAATTGGCCTGTGGGGTTGGGCGACTGATTCATGCCGGCCTCCCATCGGTCAAGCAAGCGGTCCGTTCTGATATGACCGTCGGAATGATCATGGCCATTGCCGCTGCGGAAGCAGGGCTCCACACAACATCTTCTAATATTCAATTAAATCAAGAGCTTACCATCTCGTTGTCGGCAAGAATCACTAGGGTCATAAGAAATCTTGAGGAACTGAAGGGGCTATGTTAGACTTCAGCGCTATTTGAATCAGTTCATTCGAGACAGCCAGGCCTCGCCTGAGAAAGTGGAAAGTCGGAACAGATGGAAATTAAAGTCTTCAATAACAATGTAGAAAAAGCGCTGAAGGTCGCCAAGAAGAAGCTAGCCGGAGAAGGATTGTTCCGTGAACTGAAGCGCCGCCGCTTCTATGAGAAGCCCAGCGTCAGAAAAAAAGCGAAGCAACGTGAAGCACAGCGCCGGCGTCAGAAGTGGTTGTCGAAACGGAAGCCTGAATAACCACGCGGCGCGGCCTCGCAGCCCCCTCACTCGTCCCCAGGCCATCGTTCTCACTTCGGTCCTCCAATGCGTCAGGACCAGATTCACGCCGCAATGCGGATCGTCAAACAGGAGATCCGCCAGTGGCAAGAACCGGTCATCGGCGTCATCGCACGGGAATCCAATCGCAATCCCTTTCTCATTCTGATTTCCTGCCTCCTGAGTCTGCGAACCAAAGACAAAACGACCAACGAAGCGAGCCACCGACTCTTCGCCCTGGCACGTACGCCGAAGACCATGTTGAAGCTCTCGATCAAAAAGATTGAACGGGCGATCTACCCCGTCGGTTTCTACCGGACCAAAGCCAAATCAATCCATCAGATTTGCCGGCGGCTGCTCGATGTCTATGGAGGGACCGTGCCAGATTCCATCGGTGAACTGGTGACGCTACCAGGAGTCGGGAGAAAAACTGCGAACTTGGTCGTCACGGTCGGCTATGGCAAACCCGGCATCTGCGTCGATATCCATGTCCACCGAATCAGCAACCGGTGGGGCTACATTAAAACGAAGACGCCGGAAGAGAGCGAACAAGCCTTGCGGGACAGACTGCCCACACGCTACTGGATCACCTTCAACGACCTACTGGTCCCCTATGGCCAGCATCTCTGCCAACCTGTATCGCCCTTCTGCAGCCAATGCAAACTGACGGACTACTGCGACCGGGTGGGCATCACCAAAAGCCGTTAAACGTGACGCGTATCGCGTGAAGCGCAGGAGCAAAAGAGAGCTTTTAAAAGCACAATTTCCGTAGGATGGTCAAAAGGCTGCCAGCGAGGCCGCAGCAAGCAAACGCCTGAAGCGTATAGCGTTGCATACGTTGAGGGTTTGAACGATGCGAAAACAAAGCTGCTGGCTTTTTCACCATCCTACTAAATAAAGAGTTTTGTTTCGGCCTCTTCCGTGAGCTTCAAAATGGCAGGGAGTCCCATGATTTCATCCACGCGCGTTTCCACCGCCTGGCTCTCGATGCCCATGTATTCCAGGCCGGCACTGCACGCGATCAACCTGAATTTCCCGACGTGTTTTGCATCCTGAAACATCTCTGAAATCTTCGGAATCTTTTTCTCTTTCAATAACCGGGCAACTACTTCGGCAGACCCGGCGTACTCCGGCGGAAAATCAATGTGGTCGATCTTGCCCTCCGCCAATTTCTTGATGGTCCAAAACAGCAGTACGACGATGACGTCTTTGCCCATCGCCGCCGCGGTCATGCCGATCGTCGCCACCTGATGCAGCTTGTCGTAGGTGGCGTTATGAGCAAAGATGACGAACTTGGGAGGCTGTGACATAGCGTTATGGTTTCTTCATGCGCGTCTTCACGCTGTTGACGTAATCGACAATCGCGGCATCCACTTCACTTTGAGTCATCGCTCGATCGTGAGTTTCACTTTCATCAATCAGGTACTGATCGCGGTCCTTCTCTTGCCGGAGGACGACGGAATTATCCGGCGTCACGTCGATTAACATGAACCATTCTTTCGCCCCTTGAGAGATGACCACTTGTTTGCCGAGCCCCTTCTTGGTGATCTCGATCTCAGGGGCCTCACCAGATGCAGGCTGGTCGCCTGCGTAAGCGAGAGCAAGGGAACTGAGCGTCCCCCATACCAGAAGCTCAATGGCTAGCGAATACCGCATAAGACGATTCATGTGCGAGATTGATTATAGCCACCGTTGACAATTTCGTAAACACCAGGACGCGATGATACCGTGCGGCTCCTTCTTCTTGAGGGGTACAGGAGCCCGTGCTAGGATGTCAGATGATGGACGGGCTCCTTGCTACAGTCGAACAGTACGTTTCGACCGACACACTGGTCACTCTCACCGTTCTCTCCATTGTGTTCTTTGTCGGGTCATTGATCGTGATCCCATTTATCCTGATTCGCCTGCCGGCTGACTTTTTCGACATCCGTGTCCCACGTCCCTGGATGGAGGATCATCATCCGGTGCTCCGAGTGTTCGGCCATCTCGTCAAGAACACCATCGGCGCAATTTTCCTCTTTGTCGGGTTTTTGATGCTGTTTCTTCCTGGGCAGGGCATTCTGACCATGTTGATCGGCATTTCCATGCTGGACTTCCCCGGCAAACGCAAACTCGAAGCCAAACTCATTGGACAATCGGCGATCTTGAACACGATCAACGGCATGCGTGAAAAATTCGGCAAGCCCCCGTTGATCATCGCACCAAACCCATAAGGAAGTACTGAGCCGAAAGTACTGAGTGTTGAGATTCCTCCGGAAACAAACCTGTCACTCAGTCCTCAGTACTCGATACTCAGCATTTCTTACAAACACCCATGACCGCCAAACGCCCGACCTTCTACCTGATTGACGGGAGCGCGTACATCTATCGCGCCTTCTTCGCTCTCCCCGCGCTGAACAACTCCAAGGGCCTGCAAACCAATGCCGTCTATGGGTTCACCACAATGTTGCTGAAGATCATCCGTGAGCATAAGCCGGACGGATTGGCCGTGGCCTTCGACGAAAAAGGACCGACGCTGCGGCATGAAGAATACAAAGAATACAAGGCACAGCGGCCGCCTATGCCAGACGGAATGAAAGCGCAGATCCCTTACATTCATCGCGTGGTCGAAGCGCTAGCCATTCCAGGGCTTCGCCAGGTTGGCTACGAAGCGGACGATTTGATCGGCACATTGGCGCACAAGGCCGAGGAGGCTGGTTATAACGTCGTAATCGTCACCGGCGATAAGGACATGTTTCAGCTCCTCACCCCTCACATTCGCATCTACGATCCGGTCAAAGAAAAGTGGTTCGGTGAACCCGAATGCCGCGAACGGTTCAGCGTGGAACCAGGCCGTGTCGTCGAAATCATGGGCTTGATGGGCGATGCCTCCGACAATATTCCCGGCGTCAAAGGCATCGGCGAAAAAACCGCCATGAAGCTGATCGCACAATTCGGCACGATTGAGGAACTGTTACGCCGGGTTGACGAAGTGACGCCGACGCGGATCAAAGCCCTCTTGCTCGAGCAGACTGACAATGCGCGGTTGAGCCGTAGGCTAGCTACCATTGAAACGCACAGTCCCGTGGAGTTTGATCAAGCCGCGTTCCAGATCACACCGCCTCATATGGACCAACTCAGCGCCCTGCTCCACGAGCTGGAATTCACCTCGCTACTGAAATCTTTACAGGCTTCGAACGAGCCCCAGAGGACGGAGCGAGCCGCAGCTGAGTTGATTGAAAGCGAACAGGCGGCACAGGCGTTTGCCAAATCCCTGCCCAGCGGTACGACATTGGCCGTGCAATGCCAGCTATCCGGCACACCCGGCATACGCGCTGAAGTCCAAGGAATCGCATTGTCGGCGGGTGATACGACCGCCTATGTCCCGATCGACGTGCGCGAATACATGAGGCCCATCACAACACTCCTGCACGACACAGCCAGAACCAAAGCCGTGCACGACCTGAAAGCTGCCTTGCTGGCCTTCCACCGCATCGGCGTCACTCTCGCACCGCCCTATGTCGACACAATGATCGCCGACTATCTATTAAATCCCAATCGCCGCGACCATCAACTGGATACCCTTGCTTTAGAACTCCTAGGCCATCGATTAAGCGGGCATGAAAGTGAACCGGCACTGAAGTCCCTCTTCGACGAAAACAGCAGCTCCCGTGAGTTCACAGCAGAAGGCGCGAGAGCCCTTGCCCAACTCACCCCGCTCATGCTGGACCAGCTGAGAGACCAAGGCAGTCTCACCCTATTTCAGGAGGTCGAAATACCTCTGGTACCGGTGTTGGCTGAAGTCGAGCGGAATGGGTTTCTACTGGACGTCGAAGGCTTGCATGCGCTGGGCAAGGAATTGGAGCATCAGCTGGATCGGATGATGGAGAGCATCACTCAATTAGCCAGTGGCGAATTCAATATCAATTCGCCCAAGCAGTTGGCCACGGTCTTGTTCGAGAAGCTGGGGCTGAAACCGCTCCGCAAAACCAAAACTGGATATTCGACGGATGAAGACACGCTTACGCAGCTCGCCACGCAACACGATCTGCCGGCGCAGATCCTGAGCTATCGCAGTCTCAGCAAGCTCAAATCGACCTACGTAGATGCGCTGCCCGAACTCATTCACGCAGATACGAAACGACTACATACGTCGTTGAATCAGACCGTTGCCGCCACCGGGCGGCTCTCCTCAACCGATCCCAACTTGCAGAACATTCCCGTGAAGGGCGACTACGGCCTGCGCATCCGCGAAGCTTTCATCGCGCCGAAGGGCCACGAACTGCTCTGTGCCGACTACAGTCAGATCGAACCCCGCATCCTGGCCCATCTGTCGCAAGATCCCCGGCTGCTGGCTGGCTTTGCCAAAGGCGACGACATCCATATGACAACGGCCATGGAAATCTTCGGCCTCCCATCCGGCCAGATCACGCGAGACATGCGCCGTGCGGCCAAGACCGTGGTATTCGGGATTGTCTACGGCATCAGTCCGTTTGGATTGTCACAAAACATCGGTGTCTCGCAGGCTGAGGCCAAGAAATACATCGATACGTTCTTCGAAAAGTTTGCAGCCGTGCGCGCCCTCATGGACCGGAACATCGCCGATGGTAAGGAGAAAGGTTATACGACGACGATCTTGGGCCGTCGCCGGCCCATTCCCGAACTCCAGAGCAGCGATCCGGTGCAGCGAGGCTTCGGTGAACGCATGGCGGTGAACAGTCCCATCCAAGGCTCAGCAGCAGACCTGATCAAAGTCGCCATGATCAACGTCCACCGTGTCCTTCACCATAAACTGCCGCATGTGAAAATGATCCTCCAAGTCCACGACGAGTTGATCTTCGAAGTGCCAGACCATGACTTGGACGAAACAAAACGGGTGGTGAGGCACGAAATGGAAGCAGTGGGACAGCAGTTAGGTTTATCGGTTCCTTTGAAGGTTGATCTCGGTGTCGGCAAAAACTGGCGCACGGCGCACCCGTAGATGATCAAGGAAGGGGTTCAAACAGGTCATGAGATTAGCCTACGCTTTCAGAATAAGCTCGTACCCCAAAATCCTACTTGAAATGAGTTCCGTTACTGAGATGTTCCAAGCTGCCTCTGAGGTCCTGTCAATAGGTGTGTAAATAGGATTCAGACGGCGGTCCTCTTGTGGTCTGATCGTTCCTGCGCACATCACACTGCCTGTCTGGATCATCCCCCCATCTTTGCACAGCACACCGGAGGCAACGAGTGGCAGCAACACTGACACATTGAGTTTGCGCCATGCCTGCTCGGCCACCCGGAGGATTTTCCAGATGATCGCCTGGGTGCCCTCCACATGCTTGTAGCGACGAGCGACTCTACAATGTTCATCGTTCTGATGTGAATCCAGTGTTCTTTCGGAAACGCGCGGAACGTGACCATGTGGTCCCAATTGCGTAGCAGCGTGTCCACGGCCTTCGGATCCGTCTTGCGGTACTGGTGAAGGAAGGCGTCGCGCTGTCGCTCACACTCCGTTTGCGTTTCAGCATAGGGCATCGCCTTGAGGCGTTCGACCGCAGTGGCCTGGGCCTTCTTGGGCAAAGCATCGAGGACGTTAGTGAGCTTGTGGATCTAGCACCGCTGCTCCTCCCCGGTGGAGTGAATCTCCACGAGCGCAGCCCAGATGGCCAGAGGACCGTCAGCCACTGTGAATCGCGGAAACTTTCATCCACGCCCGCGCCGGCGGCGGTAGTAGAGCCACCTTTGAGGCTTGTTGAACGTCCGGCATGCGAACGCCATCGAACAGCCGGTGCTCCGTACCAGCCATCTTCTGTCCCCTCGGGTAATCTGAGCCCCTTGAGCTCGTAGACTTTTTTAAAAAGATCCCCTTCCAAGGCCTTCCGCCCCAGAGCCCGCTCCAGTTCCTCGACCCGCTTCTGGAGCCCCAGGACCTGGCTCTTGGGCACCAGCTCGCCGGACTCCTTGAGCCCTTGATCGAGGCTCCGCTTCCAGCGATACATCTGGGCCGCGTTCACACTGTACTTCCGGCAGACCTCCTCCAGGGGGATTCCGTTCTTCCACTCTTGCAAGACCGCGAGCTTCTGCTCCGCCAGCCACCGCCGCTTCCGCCCACGCCCATTCTGGACCGGTTTGATTGTCGCTTCCATGATCCCTCCTGACCTATTCTACCTGTCCAAATCTTAAGTGGGGCACAACAGATAGGTGTAAATCGGGTTCGGCAAATCTCCAGCCGTAAACAAAGTGGTATTCAGCTGAAACCAGCCTGTCTTGCTGTCTTTGGTCTTGACGATCTCTTCCTGCGCACGCCATACTCCGCCAGTCATGCTAATCCCGCGCAGCATGTTTCTGGCACTGCTTATCCTTCCCGTTGGGCCGGTAGCCGCGTTTTCACCGCCGAGCCAAAAAGACCTGCAGGCGCTCGAGATACAGGCTCACCAAGGGGACACGGAGGCGCAGGTGAAACTCGGAGATCTGTACACCAAGGGGCGGGGAGTGAAGCAGGACCATGTTCAGGCGCGAGTGTGGTACGAAAAAGCCGCGTCGCAGGGCCACCCGATTGGGCAAAACAACCTGGCCGAACTGTATTTCGCTGGGCTAGGTGGACCACCGGACTATGTCCGGGCCTATATATGGGTGAGCCTTGCCGCCGCACACATGCAGGGCGAGGAAAAAAAACAGGCAGAAGAAAATCTACACGATGTCGCCCAGCGCATGACTCCAGCACAAATCACCGAAGCCAAGCGGCTCTCACAGCAGTGTCGAACCAACAAGTTCAAGGGTTGTTAACCCCCCCTATGAATGCCTCCTGTGCCCGCTGTACATCCACCCTTCACATCCCAGACTCACCACGGCAACCCATCAATCCGTCTCAACGCAGCGGGGCCGAATGAAACAGGTCTTCGTGTCGCAACATTTATTCGAGGTCGAGATGCGGGAGGAGTGCCTTGAGCAGGCCGGTATTCCTTGCAAGATCAAGAATCAGCGCTCTTCGAGCCTGGCTGGAGAGATTCCCTTTACCGAGATTTTCCCGGAGCTCTGGGTGATCCACAACGAGGACGCCGATCGGGCGAGGCAGTTACTTGAAGACGGTCTGGTGATACTGGCTTCGAACCAAAACATATGGACCTGTGCCGGATGCGGTGAGCATCACACGAGTCAATTCCCCGCTTGTTGGAAATGCGGACAAGAACAGCCGTTCCCACACTAATCGGTCGCCATATTCAGGACCACATCCAAGCGAATAGGCTAATTAGTAGAGCGGCTCTTGCGGCCCCCATCGCAGCCCGGCTAAATCCGGATCTTCTCCATCGTGCGTAACAGGCCGCGCGTCTTTCTCCGCCTTGCGCAGGGCGCGCTTCGCGTCTTTTTCCTTGCGGACATTCTGCAAGGCTTTTTCACGGTCTCGCTTCGCCGACGTTGTTTTGCTTCCGCGTCCGATAAGCCCCTCCTTGGCACTCTCTGCCGATCTGCCGTTCGATAACGACCGTGATCGATTATTCGGTCGCTTCTCGGCGCCGTGCCATGCGTGCACGGACCTGCGACACCTCTTCCGACGCCGCACCCTTTATGCGGGAACGCGTACCTTGTCCAAGACCCAGGCTGGCCATGGACGACACCACTTGTCGAATTGAATCAATAGAAGCCACCTCCCCGTGCCCTAGCCTTTGAGACCCGGACAGCCCCAGCACTTCCCAGCGAATTTTCGGTTTCCGTGCACGATTGCGCTTGCGCTTCTTCAATTGCACACTTCTGACAAATGCCGTCCTATTCATGGCCATCCTCCTGAGGTAACTCGCGTGAGACATTCGCGCCGCTGATGTACCCACGACAGCCCCCGAAACATTCTCCACAGGCGCCGGGTCACTCATACCAAAAACGCAGGGTGATTCCGGAATCACTCCTCCACGCCGGAAATATAACAAACGATTCGCCCGAGAACCGTAACAGAAGAGCGCGAGAGGAGTCAGTAATTCGTAGCGTGTTACACAGTATCACGCCCACAGCTCAGAGTCCAATTGCTCATAGCGGCCGCTGTTGATCTGAGCAGGCCCCATTCCCACTCGCTCCAGACAAACCGTAAAGACAGCTCTTCACATCCCCGTAATGGAACTCGCGCTTGCTTGCGCTGTCTCGAAGAAATCACCTCCGTCCGCTACTCGGTCAAGGACCTGGCCTATGCCCGCACGCTCAGCTGGCTCACTTCAGCCGGGTGGGGCATAGTCTATT
>VGXB01000004.1 GCA_016873515.1 Nitrospira sp. | reverse complement strand
TGCTCACAAACTTTCAAACAATCCGCCGCAGCATCGACAAGATGAAAAAAATGGAAACTATATTGCTCAATCCCAGCGCGCACGGGCTCAAGAAGAAAGAAATCTTATTGATGCAAAAAGACATCGCCAAACTCCAAAAGTATTTGTCCGGCATCAAGAATATGCGGGGCCTCCCGGGCGCCGTCTTCATCCTGGATACCAGAATCGAGAAGATCGCGGTGCAAGAAGCCACCAGGCTGAATATTCCCGTGATCGCCATTCTGGACAGTAATTGCGATCCCGATCACATTACGCACCCAATCCCAGGTAACGACGACGCGATCCGGTCGATCAAGTTGATCACGTCCAAGATCGCGGAAGCCTGCATCGAAGGGGCACACCTCAAAACACAGCGCGAGGAAATGGAGCTTCAGGCCTCCCCTGCGGTCGATGACAAGAAACCGGTCGCTCGCATGGAAAGTCTCCCGACATTCTAATTTCGATTATTCGGACGGCAGTCAACGATTTCATTCCATCAGACGGCGAAGGATAATGGACCATGGCAGGATCAAGTCAGCTCGTGAAAGAGCTTCGTGAAAAGACCGGTGCCGGCATTTTGGATTGCCAAAAAGCTCTCACCGAAAACGGGAACGACATCGAAAAGGCGATTGACTATCTACGGCAAAAGGGTCTCGCGGCAGCGGCGAAAAAGTCCGGACGCGAGACGAACCAGGGACTTGTGCACTCCTATATTCACATGGGAGGCAAGATCGGTGTCCTTATTGAGGTCAATTGTGAGACAGATTTCGTGGCACGCAACGACGAATTCAAAGCATTCGTCAACGACCTTGCGCTGCAAATCGCCGCAGCCAAGCCCGCCTACGTCCGGCGGGAAGATATTGCCAAAGAGGTCCAGGACAAGGAGCGTGCGATCTACGAAGCGCAGGCTAAAGAAATGGGCAAGCCCCCTGCCGCGTGGCCGAAAATCGTTGAGGGAAAACTGGAGAAATTCTACCAGGAAAACTGCCTATTGGAACAGTCCTTCATCAAGGACCCAGCCATCGTCATCAAAGACCTGGTATCCCAAAAAATAGCCAAGATCGGCGAGAACATGAACATCCGTCGGTTTACCCGCTACCAACTGGGCGAAGCATGACCACTGCCAAATACCGGCGCCTCCTTCTGAAAGTGAGCGGGGAGATGTTGGCCGGTGAGCAGGGCTACGGCATCCAACCTTCTATCCTCGAAGACTTGGCGGAGGAAATCGCCTCAGTCGTGGCGCTCGACGTGCAAGTCGCCGTCGTCATCGGCGGAGGCAACATCTTCCGAGGTATTGCCGCGAGCGCATCGGGCATGGAGCGCGCCTCCGCTGATTACATGGGCATGCTGGCCACAGTGCTCAATGCCCTGGCGCTCCAAAATGCCTTGGAACGGACCGGCATCCACACACGTATTCAATCCGCCATTGAAATGCGCCAATTGGCGGAAGGATACATCCGCCGGAAAGCCATTCGTCATCTGGAGAAAAACCGTGTGGTGATTTTTGCCGGCGGCACCGGCAACCCTTATTTCTCAACCGACACCGCCGCGGTGCTCAGAGCTATGGAGATCGGGGCGCAAGTCATCATGAAAGGCACTAAGGTGGACGGCATCTACGACGCCGATCCAATGAAACATCTTGATGCCACAAAATACACCAACATTTCCTTCATGTCCATTTTGAACCAGAACCTGAAGGTCATGGATTCCACGGCGATTAGCCTCTGTATGGATAATAATCTTCCGCTCTTCGTGTTCAACCTCAAGATCAAGGGTAACTTCAAGCGCGTGGTCACTGGCGAACCGATTGGAACGCTCGTCACTGCCGACCATCGCTGATCTCAACACGGAGTATCGCCATGTCCAACGCAGCCGTTGTTCGACAAAATCTCACCACGCATATGGAACAAGCAGTGGAGCATCTCAAACGGGATCTGGCCGGCCTCCGCACAGGACGCGCGTCGGTTGCCCTCCTCGATGGGGTCCGGGTCGATTACTACGGCACCATGACGCCGTTAAAGCAGGTCTCCAACATTTCCACGCCCGAAGCGCGATTGATCACCATCCAGCCGTGGGAGCCGCAATTAATCAAGGAAATCGAGAAATCACTGGCCAATTCTGGATTGGGCGTGACACCGTCAAACGACGGGAAGATGATCCGCGTTCCACTCCCGCCGCTGACTGAAGAACGCCGAAAAGAGTTGACTAAAATTTGCAAGAAGCACGGGGAAGACACCAAGGTGCAGATCCGTGGATTCCGGCGCGATGCGAACGAAGAGTTGAAGAAACTTCAAAAAGATACCAAGCTCACAGAAGACGAGCTAAGGAAAGCTGAACAAGATACCCAAAAGCTCACCGATCAATTCGGACAAAAGATTGACGACGTCATCAAGAGGAAGGAACAGGAGATCATGGAAGTCTGAGGTTTAGGCTTCTCCCCTGTGTCTCAGCGTGTTGACCACCTCTACTTTCCTCCCAGCCAGTGCCACAATTGATCTGACCGCCCTGATCCACAACTTGTCCCAGTTCCGTAACATCCTCGTTCCCGGCTGCGACGTCATGACCGTCGTCAAAGCGAATGCCTACGGCCACGGGGCCGTTGAAACGGCCAAGGCACTCATTCGTCACGGGGTGTCGCGTGTCGCCGTCGTGTCGATCGAGGAAGGGATTGCACTTCGGCAAGCCGACATCAACGCACCGATCGTGATCCTCGGGCCGCTCTTCCCAGAACAGTTCACCGACCTGTTCATCCACCAATTAACTCCGGTGGTGAGCGACGCCACCATCCTTCCAAAATTGGCACAAGCTGCCTCATCGTTCCCAACTCCCTACCCCATTCATCTGAAGGTCGATACAGGAATGAGTCGGCTGGGATTCACACAGGAGGAGATGGCCTATCTTTTCAGCTCCAAGAACTTCCCGCGCACACTGCATTTGGAAGGACTCATGACCCATCTGGCGGATGTCGATGGAGCAGATCCAGATGTGACCCAGACGCAGTTAACGCAATTTCGCCAGATGGTTGGCCTCGTCACGGCAAACGGATTCAGGGTCCCATTGATTCATGCAGCTAACAGCGGTGGTGCGATTCGCTTCCCAGACGCGCAATTTTCGCTCGTCCGCCCCGGCATCATGCTCTACGGCTATCATACCTTGCCCAAGTCCGTTGCTGTCCCGGAGCTGAAACCTGTCTTGTCCCTACGTACTTCCATCGCCCAACTCCGAACCGTTCAACCAGGACAGAAGGTCAGCTACAACGGAACCTTCACGGCAGCCTACCAAACCAGAATTGCTGTGCTCCCAATCGGATATGCCGACGGCATCAGCCGCCGCCTCTCCAATCGTGGTCATGTCTTAATCCATGGTCAACGCGCACCAATCACCGGCCTGGTCTGCATGGACATGCTCATGGTCGACGTCACGAAGATTACCGGAGCGGCCATCGGCGATGAAGTTGTCCTTATCGGCTTCCAGGGAGCGGACCGGATTACGGCCGAGGATATCGCCAACTGGACCGGCACGATCGCCTACGAAGTCCTCTGCACGATCGGATCACGCATTCCGCGGCACTACCACTCCTCATAAACAGAACCACTAGCTTCTCTCGTAAAATAATTCCAACGCAGATGCAATCCCGTGCAGGCGGCCTTTTCGGAATGACGCCTCAAACCTATTACGGAGCGAACGCACCTCGCTCTCGTCGTTCCGCTTGGCGACCCCCTGGGATAACATCATCTCCGTCGCCACTTCGATCAGGCGCTGCGCGCGTCTCTGCATGTCGTCTGTGAGGAATTCATCTGCGATTTCAGCCGCGCGCCTTTCCACAACCTGTACGAGAAACGAGTCGTAGCCCTGCAGCGCTAGAGTCCGTTGGCGGATGATCTGTAATTCCTCCTTGATCCGTGTGACACGCTGCATCAGCAGGGCAAAAAGTTCCTTACGCCCTTCATTAAAGAGTGTGCGCTCCATCTGTTCAAGAATGACTGTCAGATCAACGGCCTCGGCACGCGGCTCCCCCCCCCAGAAGAGACGGTCATAACTCCGACGCTTCTCTGGATCGCCGACAATTTCATAGGCGACATTGATCTCACGAATCGTCTCATCGGCAGATTCGCTCTCCGGATTCCGATCAGGATGATACTGAAAGACCAGCTTGCGGTAGGCTTTCTTGATCTCGTCGTCCGACGCCTCGCGCAAAACGCCCAGGATTCGATAGTAGTCCATCCGTGCCATAGGGGCGACTATAGCATGATGGTTTTGAACGCTTCACCTTGGGGGGGAATTCGATGCAACGGATGCCACTCTATCTACTCAAACTTCTTGTGCTTTTGTTCCATGAAGGATCTACCGCCGAACCCACCCGATAGATCCTCAAAATGATGCAGGTACCGTCTTGACTTCACATCTCTGCGGCTTATCTTCCAGCCATGGAAACGACACGCACCCCACGGATCCTCACCTACGATGAACGAAAAGCGGCCGAGGCGGCCTTTGCAGGAAGACCCTTCAACTCGGACTGGTCTGAATCCGCCAAGAAAGTCTATGAGGGGCTGATTCACGTCTTGCCTGCGTTACCAGAGGACTCTCCACTCAACCAGCAGACAGAGCCTGACATGCTTGAACCAGAGGAAGCGGCACCCATGCCTGCATTACCTACTGTGCCAGAATCCAAGGCACAGAATTTCGAAAAAGCAGATGAGCCATCGGAGACAGAGGCCCAAGGTTCACCCGTTCAACTGATCGCCAATCGTCAGCAAGCCATTCAGGCAGGGATTCTGATCGACGTCACAGAGGATGCGAAGAAATTGGGCCTGACCTTCCCGATCACCATCACCAAACCGCTTTGGGACATCGGGATCGCGCCGATCAATGGACTGTCAGAACAAGATACGGCTGAACGGCTTCGCGATGTGCTGATGGCCTTTCGTCTCCGCTTAGCTGGTCAGACGACCCTCTCGCCGTTAATCGACTTCCTCGCGATGCTGCCCTTGCCATCCGGCGGGGTGCCGCAACCGGTGCCGTTGTTCGCGCTAATTCAACCGGACGAACAGAACCGGGCGATAGCCACCCTGCTGCTGCCCAACGAAGTCTCGACCACCATCAGGCTGATGAACTAAAGGCGCATCAACCGGAGAGATTCGCCATACGATGAACGAGCGCTCGTTCCTCCGTCTCTGTCTTGACCTCTCCGTTGAGTCTCATCTCGAGCAAGTGATCAAGAATCTGCTTAAATTTCGGTCCCGGCTTGAGCCCCATCGCTTTCAGATCAGCACCGGTCAGGATCGACTTCACGTGCTGATAGGTCATTAGGAACGCCGAGACTTGGCGTTTCATTGAATCTCCTTTACTCTTGGCCATGAAGCCAAGTAGGGTTTCGTCGGATAGGCCTGACAGTAAGCGATACGTTTCGTACGGCTTGAGCCTCGATTTTCTGCCGAGCTGGCGCATGATCCCCTGGAAGCCGGACCGTGCAGACTTGAGGGTGCGTGCTTCCATCTCGGAAAACGGAAACCGCTTGAGTATATCCGTCACGGCCCGTCCAGGCAGAACTTCCAAGAATCCCATCATGTAGACCAGCCAGACCTCAATTTTCCGGTCCAAATACAACAGATGGTACCAATTGACTGCTTCCTCGATAGCACTCAAGAGAACTTGCAGCCGGTCAGACCACTTCAACTTCGGATGGATGAATTGGAGCAAGGCCAGATCAGCCAGCCGCTTGACGGCGTGCTTCGGCTCACGCTCACTCAACAGCAGTTTGAGTTCTTCCAACAGCCGATGGCCGGAGAGCCGGTGAAATAAATTTATCTTCACGGCACCGGCGATCAACCCCGCTGTGTCCTTGCCGAGATGAAAGCCAAAACGGGTCTCAAATCGAATGGCTCGAAAGACGCGAGTGGGATCTTCGACAAAACTCAATCCGTGCAACACACGTAGAACTTTGTCGTTCAGATCACGTTGTCCGCCGCAGAAATCCAGAACATCGCCAAAGCCTTCTCCATTCAATCGGACAGCTAGCGCATTGATTGTGAAATCGCGCCGGTAAAGATCCTTCTTGATCGAGCCTTGTTCGACCGTGGGCAAGGCGGTGGGATACTCGTAATACTCCGTCCTCGCGGTGGCGACGTCGAGTTTGAATCCGTCCGGCAGGAGCACGATCGCGGTTCCAAACCGTTTGTGCGTCTTGACGCGCGCGCGCAACAGTTCACCCAACTTTCGCGCGAAGGCGATGCCGTCGCCCTCGACCACAAGATCTAGATCGAGATTGTTGATGCCCAAGAGCAGATCTCGCACACAGCCTCCAACGACAAAGAGCGACACTCCGGACCGGTCAGCCAATTGGCCAGCTTCTTCTAACAGCGTGACAAGGTGATGGGGCAACCGGCTCCGTAACAGTCTTCGGACATTGCGGTGTGGTCCTGCGATCTCCGCCTCGGCCGCGCTGAGGCGTAGGTTTTTTATTCTGGCGCTCTTCAGCACATCGTCGTGCACAGTCCGCAGCAAATCCGTTCTGGTAATGACGCCGACAACCTTGGCGTCTTTGATGACCGGCACACATCGCTGGTTCCGCTCGATCATCGCGGTTTCCACATCGTGGAACGGTGTCTCCGGCTGCGCCTGATACGCGTCGGTCTGCATGATCTCCCGCACCGCCATTTTGCCAAGCCGATGAAACAGCGCTTTTTGAATCAACTCCCGGCTGACCTGTCCGGCATAGTGGCCCTGCGCATCCAGGATCGGAAACACATTGAGTCCATACGCCGTCATCCGTTCCCCGACCTCCGTGACCGCTGTGTCCTTCTCAATCGCTTTCACCGGGCGAGTCATGACGTCCTGGGCCAACAGGGTCGGGTAATAGTGGGTAGTCAGTAGCCGGACCAGTGTCTCTTTGATCTCCTCAAGCGGCCGCCCTTTCACCGTGGCAGCCGCCGACACGGCATGGCCTCCACCTCCGAACTCCCTCGCGATCCATTCGACGTCGATCTCGGGCCTGCAGCTTCTCCCGATCACTTCGACTCGATCGTCTATCATGACCGCGACGACGACGGCATCGACTCCCTGCAACTTGGCAAGGATATGCACCACACCAGCCGCTTCTCCACGGCAACAGTCGATCGTGCTGGTCGCCACCAAGACCTTCCGGCCGTTCAGGTAATGCAGTTCACTGTGTTCCAGAAAATCGTTCAACAACGTGATCGCATCGGGATCGAGTGGACGGCGGAGCGTGTCCATCACCAGATTCAGATCCGCCCCGGCGGTGACGAGAAACGCCCCGGCCTCGAAATCCCGGTTGGTCGTGGAGGCAAAGGCGAACGAGCTGGTTTTTTCATACAGACCCAAAGCCATCACCGTTGCTTCGAATGACGTGACTGGAATCTGTCGTTCTCGGAGTTGCCCGATAAGAAGCGTTATAGTCGCCCCCACCGATTCAACAATGGATAGGTCGGAGCGTCTCGCGCAGGCCAAGTTAGCTCTGACGTGGTGGTCAAACACGACGACGTCGACCGTCGGATTGGCAAGACAGACTTTGAGACCACCGATCTGGTCAGGCTCCTGGGTATCCACCAAGACCAGTCGACTGACGTGGGTCACATCGATGTCTTTGAGCTTCGTGAGACCGAGGTCATGAAGGGCAAGAAAATTTCGCAACGTTTCTTGAGCACCGGCTGGGATGACCAGCTTGGCGTCCGGAAAGAGTTTGCGTGCCGCAACCATGGAGGCCAGGCCGTCGAAATCCGCATTGCTATGAGTGGCGATGACTTCCATGCAAGCATTTTAGCAGAATGCTGACGCCCGATGACGAATGACCGATGGCCGAACATTATATGTGCAGATATGCAGAAGGAAGATCTGAGATAACGTAATCGGTGGAAGGTCAGTCCCGTCCTCTGCCCGAACGGTCTAAGCGGTCGAAGCGCTCAGGACATTCCGACTGATCCTGGCACTCTACTTTGTCAGGGCGGTCCTGACGGTCTACCTTTTCCCGACAATCGGTCCGATCGAGCCTGTCACTACTCCCGGAACGGTCTTAGTGATCGGACCGGTCGCACCAGGAATCGCTCCAATCGCCACAACTGCCGCGATCCCCGCAGTCGCTGCGATTGCCCCGATCACCGCCTCCGGACCCGCTTCGGTCCTCACCGAACAGCTTATCGCTGCGTTCACCACAAGCACAGCCACACAGGCCACCGCCATGGCTCCGGCACGATTCCATGAATCTGCGCAGCCGCTGACGAAGCGCAGGGTGTCTCCGAGAGCCAGTCCTGTACAGACCGGCCCTCTTCATGTGAATAGGAATCTCAGCACTACGCTATGGTGTCCGTTTCTCAAACACAATGTCTCCGTAATAGGCAACGGCTCGTTCTTTTGTATTGTCAGTATCGCTCATAATGGCCACGCCATTGATCATCGGCGGCTCTTCGCCAAAGGCCATCTTGTAGTCGTCATAGATATTCCGGGTTTCATCGATCCACAACCCGACGCGGTTCGGCCCGCTCTGCACCACGATCATTTTCACGAAATCCGTGTACGCATTGTCGAGAATCACCCCAATGGGAGCCTTAGTTTCCCATACGTAATTGATGGCGCCGATCGGAATATCTCCGAACAAGACCCGACCGGCCTTGTATTTGAGCTTCTTGCCGACACTGACCTTGTCCTGATCATACTCGAAGGTCACATATACCCTGGCCGGATAATCATCCCCATCTTTTCGAGTCGTATCACTCTTTTGAACTAGATTGTTGACTTTCCAGCGCCAACGTATGATTGGATAGTCCCGAGGATTGATTCTGACTTCTTTGATTAAGCCTGAGGCCGAGACATTGCTGTCGGCCTTGACGACGGTCTTATCCCCGTCCTTCACCACTTCGTATGTCGTCGAGCGTGGAATGTTCTTAAACGAAAGGGGCTTCCACCCATCCGGCACCGTCTGTCCAAGTGTGGCACTGGAAAACCTAGCGACTTCGATCACCGTACTTACTTGGGCTGATGTCAACGGCACCTCGCTAGGCCCCATCAACCATACGCTATACAATACTATGCTGAATACGCGAGTTCGACCGTGCATCACACGTCTTAGCGCCTCATCCACGCAAAAACTTTGACAAGGAAATTCTTCGTGCCTTGCGAGAAGTGGGCCTTGCGCCACAGATTGATGACTTTTTTATTCACCTCAGCCTGAGTCGGATACGGATGGATCGTGCTGGCAATTGTTTTGGCGCCGGCTCCCGCTTTCATCGCCACGGAAAATTCATTGATCAAATCGCCGGCATGGGCCGCGACGATGGTTGCGCCAAGGATCTTATCTGTCCCTCTTTGAATGTGCACGCGTGCGAACCCTTCTTCCTCTCCATCCAGGATCGCCCGATCCACTTCGTTCAATTTGCACGTATAGGTTTCCAGCTCGATGCCTTTCTCCTTGGCATCTTTCTCGTACAGCCCCACATGCGCGACCTCTGGATCGGTAAAGGTACACCAGGGCATGTTCAAGGACTCCACATTGGCATAACCCAAACCCAATGGATGCGGAAACAACGCGTTCTGAATGACGATCTGGGCCATGGCATCGGCCGCATGGGTAAATTTGTACCGAGAGCAGACATCGCCAGCAGCAAACACCTTGGGATTTGTGGTCTGTAACTTGCCGTTCACCTGAATTCCCCTTGTGTCATACGCGACGCCGGCCGCTTCCAGCCCGATTCGTTCCACGTTTGGAAGCCGTCCTACCCCGACAAGGATTTCATCAACCGTCACGTCATACTGCTGATCATGCGAGTCGAGGATCAGTCGTTTACCGCCTTCAACCCTCTCGATTCGCAGGTCTTTCCCGCAGCAGAGGAGCTTCACGCCATCTCGAATCATCTGCTGCTCAACAATCTCCGCAGCATCGCGATCTTCATTCGGCATGATGCCGTGCATGACTTCGATCAGATACACTTGGCTTCCAAAACGGGCAAAGGCCTGCGCTAGCTCGCAGCCGATCGGCCCTGCGCCGATGACCCCCAGCCTTTGTGGCAGCGCCGTCAGTGAAAAGACTGTTTCATTCGTGCGGTACCCGGCCTCCTGCAATCCAGGGATTGTTGGCACCGATGCTCTCCCCCCGGTGCAGATCGCCGCCCTGGCGAACGCCAGCTGCCGATCACCTGCCGACCCTTCCACTTGAATCCGGTCAGTTCCAAGAAACCGCCCGCTGCCGATATAGACATCCACGCCAAGTTTCGTATACCGCTGAACGGAATCGTTTTGGCTGATGCGAGTCTGCAGCTTCCTCATGCGTGCCATAACGGCGCCAAAATCATACGTCACGCCGGGGGGAATCGAGAGGCCGAACTCGGTCGCCTTTCTCAAGTCAGCCCAAGCCCTCGCGGCTCGGATGATGCCTTTTGATGGCACACACCCGACGTTCAGACAATCCCCGCCCATCAAATGTTTTTCGATCAGCGCCACTTTGGCCCCAAGGCGTGCCGCCACGATCGCCGTAATCAGTCCGGCGGTCCCAGCGCCGAGGACCACAATATTGTACTGGCCCGTCGGCTCAGGATTGACCCAGTCGGCTGGATGGACATTGGCAAGCAGCTGCTGATTGTGCTCATCGTTGGGACGCACAAGATTGTCCTCGCGCAAGCTCATCGTTTCAACCTTCTCCATGTTTGTGTAATGCATCGGTATCATGGTGGCCTCTCTTCGGTCTGTCAATACAATACACGGTTCGGCTGTTAGTTAGACCCCGGGGGACAGTCTTACAAGCATCGGATGGTGAGCAGATCGTGGTGCCATGTGATGGCGTGCGGCAAGATCTCATGCAGGCTCGTGAAACATTGACACCAAATCTATTGCGACTATTCTAAACCTACACTTTGGATTAGTCGTCCCATACGCAAGACCGTACCACGCACTTTAAAGAAAGCAATCCTGGAGGTCAGCGCCAGTTTCAAGGCCGTCTTGCTGACAGGACCTCGCCAAGTCGGGAAAACCACGCTCTTGCAGGAAGTGCAAAAACAATCCCGTTCCTATGTGACGCTGGACGATCTCAATATGCGGCGGGCGGCACAACAAGATCTGGTTAGTTTCCTGGATAGACTGGAACTCCCCGTCCTGATCGATGAGGCCCAATATGTGCCGAACCTGTTCTCTTACATGACAATGGTGTGGATCGGAAAAACAAAATGGGCTGTTCTGGCTCACTGAATCGCAGCAACTCAGCATGATGAAAACCGTCACGGAGCCGCTGGCTGGACGTGTAGCGATCTTACACCTGCAAGGCATTGCCTTGGCCGAAAAACAAGGCCATGCCGACGATCCGCCTTTCCTCACAGATGTGCCGTTACTCAAATCCCGACAAAAGACCGCGAAACCTATGACCTTGCCGGAGGTTTATCACAAGATCTGGCGCGGCTCTTACTCTGATATGGTCGCACAGAACAATGACAACAACTGGGAACGATTTTACAGCTCCTACGTGGCCACCTACATACAGCGCGACGTCAGGGAGTATTTGAATATCAATGATACCGCCGCCTTTCATACATTTATGCAGATCGCGGCGGCCAGAACCGGCCAGTTGATCAACTATGCGGATATGGCGAGGAACGTCAGCGTGAGCGAAGTGACGGTCAAAACATGTTGGCACGTCCATCATGCCTCAGGCATCGTCTATCAACTGCAGCTTTATTTCAATAACCGCACCAAGTGGCTGATCAAAACACTGAAACTGTACTTCATGGATACAGGACTGTGCACTTATCTGACCGGACGGCTGAGTGCCGATGTGCTGGAACGCGGAGCGATGTCAAGAGCCATGCTGGAAACCTGGGTCGTCTCGGAAATCATCAAATCCTATCTCCATCAGGGACGCACTCCTCACGTCTTTTTCTACCACAACAAGGAAAAGCAGGAAGTTGATCTACTGATTGAAGAGAGTGGGACGCTCTATCTCATCGAGATCAAAAAGACGGCGTCTATCCAGAATATCGGGTTCAAGGGATTCGGCATGCTGACAACGCTGAACAGGCTCATCGGGCATGGTGGGCTGGTATGCCTAACGAAAACGCTCGCAGCGATCACTGCTGGTGTCGATGCCATCCCTGTGGGGTATGTATAAGCTTCTTCATGCAATGAAATCAATTTGCGACCACGCGGTTTACACAACAAGAACGAATCCTAGCCGCCTAACTTCACAGCCATGAGAGTGGCTCCTCGACATGATCATGGGTCTGCCTTTCGCTCATCCAACACACCCCAAAACCATCACGCCCGTTTTGCCTTAAATTTCTTATAGACAACGGGAATCAGTGCGAACAATCCCAATAACACAAAGGCTCCGATCACATTCGGCGACGCGATTTCCTTCAGCGTATTGATGGATCCAAGCTGGCGGCCGGCATAGGCAAAGACGAAGGAGCCTGGAATGATCCCGATGGCCGTGGCAATGGCATAGGTCCCCACACTGACACGCGTAAGCCCTGAGACAAGATTGACGACAAAGAACGGAAAAAGCGGTATCAATCGCAAGGTCAGCAAGTAGCTGAGCGCATTCTTGGCAAAGCCTTCTTGGAACGGTCCGAGCCATTTACCGAACTTCTGCTCAACTGTGTCATGCAAGAGATAGCGCGAGGCAAGAAAGGCCAATATCGCTCCTGTCGTGGCGCCAAGATTCACGAAGAGCGTGCCCAACACACTTCCAAACAGAAACCCGCCGACCAGCGTGAGAATCACGGCACCAGGAAGCGCTAGCCCCGCCACCACGATATACGTGCCGATGAAGAACAGAATCGAAGCTGCGTAGTGTGTGTCCGTGAACAGCAACAGTTGATCACGGTGCTGTTTCAGCCCCTCCAAGGAGAGATAGCGACCCAGGTCAAAATAGAAGAAGGCGGCAATGACGGCCACAATGACGGCGGCAATGACCACCTTCCCGGCATAAGTCTTGTTCGCCGACTGGACTATGGGCATTTCATTAGACATGGCGATTGGCTCACGTATCATGGGGAGTCTTCCAGTGACCTGTCAATGTCGAATGGGAGTTATATAGAAGTCCGTTGAATTTTGAATGAAGTGTTGGCATGTCTACAGGATTACTCAGAGCCGACTCACTCGCATGCACAGACACGGCTGAGGTAGCCCGCTGCGCCGGTGAACAGGGCAAATTCTGGGAGTATCATAACCTACTGTTTGAGCGGCAATCCCCAGGAACCTGCTGGGACTATGCCAGTCTTGCGCAAGAATTCCGTCTCCAACAGGACCCCTTCCTCCAGTGCCTGCAAACCAGCCGGTACCGCCAGGCTGTTCTCAAAGACCTGCAAGATGGGATCGCGCTGGGGATCACGAGTACCCCGACATTTTTCATCAATGGCCGCCCCTTGGTCGGTGCTCGCCCCCGGTCTGAATTCCAAACAATGATCGACCACCTACTCACACCGAAGACTTCATCGTATTACCCCCTCTCTCCTCACGCTCCTTGCAGCGCATCATGGATTACCCTATTCTGTGGGCTGGAGGCTGGAATGGACGAACCTACTCGACTCACCAAGACAAAGGAGCAATGGGCCAAGGCCAGGCGGGGAGGAGAAGAACGTGAGGTCTTTTATGAGGGAGACTCCCGCCTTCCACCGGGCCAGCATCTCGTTGAAACGTGGCCCGTGCTGGATCTGGGGTCCAAACCGGACATCCCCTTATCAGAATGGACGCTGACCATTGGGGGATTCGTCTCGCATCCTGTGATTTGGACATGGGAGCAATTCCAAGCACAGCCACCATTCACGGATCGGTCTGACTTCCATTGCGTGACATCATGGAGCCGTTATGACAACGACTGGGAAGGGGTCAGCTTCAAACACATTCTGTCGATCGTGAAACCCCTCCCCCTCGCCAAGTTTGTCCTATTTATGTCGTATGACGACTACACCACCAACCTTCCGCTTGATGCCTGCGATGATAACGACGTGTTGCTAGCCCGCACATGGAACGGCCATTCCCTGTCCAAGGACCACGGAGGGCCTGTACGCGTGATCATTCCGAAACGCTATGCGTGGAAGGGGGCGAAATGGGTGAAAAAGATCACGTTCGCCGATCAGGATGCGAAGGGATTCTGGGAAGTCCGAGGCTATTCCAATACCGCCTTACCCTGGGAAAACGACCGGTATGGGTGAGGCGGCTAGTTCTTGACCCAGCCTCCGGGGCCTTCGATCATATTGCCGGGCCTGGTTTTTTCAATGGCTTTCTCTCCGGCCAACGCCTTAACCGTACTCAAGTTCGTTCCGTCACGGCGAGCAATCTCCTGATACGCCTGACGACGTTTCTGATTGATGTCACTCGCCAAAACCTGCGCTTCTTTGTTGCCTGCCGCCACAACACCCAGATAGCCGTTGGACTTCTCGCCAACCAATCGCTTCGACTTTGCCTCGTTAAGCGTGAGCGCCAGCAGCGGCTGCATGCCAGCCACGCTCCATAGGATTGCTCCACACACATTGGTTTTTCTCCACATGGCCATTTGATTTCCTCTTAGAACAGGCCGCTCTCTCCTAAGAGCACATTATCGAGATATTTATCAACCTTCACAAGCACTTCATGATTAATCTTCATGTTGAGGTTTATGGTAATAGGCTTATCCCGCGCAACGACTTCCACTCGTGGCGTGCAGCCACGAGCGTGATCCCAACTCCTACCTCTGCCATACTGATCCATAGTCCCCACACCTCCTTGCGCTGTGTCATCGATCACTTCAGTTATTTTCGCTCGTGTCTCTTTTCAACAGCCCTCGGAATATCTCGAATTACACGCAGACTCTTCAAAAGAGTCAGGATATGTTCTTGCGCCGTCAGATTGAAGCGGTGTCTGCGAATTCGGAGAAGCGGCGCCCTTTCCCGAAGTGGGCGGTGAAGACCATCCATCCTACTTGAACACGCTTGCTCGACTGGTTCCATTGCTGGTTGGGCGATCGATTCAGCACTACTGCCAGATGGGCAACCAGGCCGTGAGACAACCGGTAGCGCACTGCGGCCTGGAAATAGCGCTCCTTGCTCCTATTGCCATGCCGCCGGTATCCCGATGTGACAATTATGGGGCGGAGCTGCCGTACGCCCTTGGGAAACCGGTATTACGATTCCTATCGCGACGGTCGATGACACCCTGACTCTTGCACGTCACTGGCACCAACAGGGCTTTCGCCTCTTCAAAATGAAGGTCGGCAAGGATGTAGACACGGATATCCGTCGTGTGGAGGCCATGCACCACGCCCTTCCCAACGTGGCATTTATTGGCGACAGCAATCAAGGGCTCTCGTATCAAGAATGCCTCGCCTTTGCTGACGGTGTCCGGCGTTTCAGTGGGAGGCTCCTGCTGCTGGAGCAACCGGTAGAACGGGGCAACCTGGAGAGCCTGGCCCACATTCGGCGAACCACCGACATTCCCGTTGCAGCCGATGAATCGGTACGCTCTCTCGCCGACCCCAGAACCGTCGTGGAACAGCACGCCGCGGGCTATATCAATATCGAAAGCATGAAAACCGGCGTGATCGAAGCACTGGAGATCGCCTTGTTTACGCTGAAGGCCGGACTCAAGCTCATGATCGGCGGCATGATCGAATCATGCATCGCGATGGGGTGCTCGTTCAGCCTTGTCCTGGGGATCAACGGCTTCGACGTGCTCGACCTGAATACGCTCTTGCTGCTCGCGGCAGACCCGGTTCAAGGAGGTTATCGATACGATGGCCCCATGCTTCAGCCATGGACCGGCACAGGGTTAGATCTATCGACCATCCAACCACGATGAATGAGGGCCTGCGGCGTCTCCATCTATGGTAGCGAATGGTCAGGGTCTGGCCGGCACCGGCTCAGCCGGCGAAATGGTTCGAGGAACATCGGGTTGATCTTCATCTCCGTCAGGCATGACAAGATCCAGCGGCAATAATAAGGTATTCGTCAGTACATCTACCGCCAACTGCGCTAATCCCGACACGCCGTATGCGAAGGACTTCACCGGCATATACGTGACTTCGGGATCTTCCACGGCACCCTTGACAGCAAACATCGCCGTAGCCAACCCCTTGCGTTCACCGGCCAAAATACGACCGAAGAGGGGAATGGCTTTCAGGAGTTTCGAATAGGCCCCAAACGGGCTCACGGCCATCACAAGATCGAGCTGATCAGTCGGCAAGGCATAGTTGCCCGCAGCCGTGATCTTTAGAATAGGACTGTCGATGACGACGTTCTCGGTCTGAAACAAGCCCTGCTGGACTGCAAACGTCCCGGAAATCCGGTCATAGGGCAGCCCTTCCTTTTCAAAATCCACCTTCCCTTGCAGCACGGTGAGCAGATTCAACAGACCGATGATCTTCCACACCGCCCACTCATTGGATTTGAGGATGCGCCCATTTTCCAACAACACTTCGGCTTTTCCGCTCAGCGACGGATAGATACCATTTGGATTGCGCCCATGGCCGCGAATGGAGCCGACCAACCGTATGTCGCCGGTCACACCACGTATCTGCGTGTTAGTCGACTGCAAGAGCTCCTCGACCGGCACGCCCGTGGCGCGAAACGACACCTCCACGTCAGCAGGTTCTTTCCGGGGAAGATGGGCCACGAGACGGCCGGCGACTTGGCCATGAGCCGATTCAGCGGAAAACCGATCGACGTTGAGCGCGCGATCCTGCATGATCACACGCGCCGACAGCGAGGCAAACTTGAAATGTTTGTATTGACTGCGTGCGGCCGTGGCCGATACCTCTACCTGGCTGGTTTCCGCCAAAGTTTCGAGCAAGTCCCGCATGGGCGACCGGTCCCCTTTGGGAATCAGCAGGCTCAAGTCCAACTGGTTCGACTCGATCGTACCGGTGATGATCGGTCTGGTCGTCCAATTTCTGACGGTCCCCTCAAACGCCAGGTCACTGTCCCGAATCCTAAAAGCTATCCGCTTCACTGCAGCCCTACTTCGTTCCAATTTTACCCGGGCATATATGTCTTGAAGCGGGTCCTCGAATCCTTCCACTGTCATCAAGCCGTTGGTGAGAGCCAACCACCCGGTGATGAGCCAGGCGTTCCAGTCCTTCTCCTCTCCCTTCAGGTCGAGTGAAACTTCGAGATTGCCGGCCTCAAGCCCGCCCTTGGAAATCCATTTCGGCACTCTCGACAGCGAGACGGCGCCGATCGCCGTCGACACATCAATGCTGAAGCGCTCGCCTATGAGGATATGCCCCTTAACGGGAATCCTTAGCGAAGGCAGGACGATTTCCAACCGGTGCATGGCTACGCCGCTGGTTCTGGCGATCTCGCCATCGAACTCAAGAGCAGCCGGCGCGCCGACGGGCTTTTCACCCAGCCCCGGCACAATCAGTTTGGCCTCGTCGAGCACCACCAACCCTCTAACATGCGGTACGGCCATGGAACCGGACACCGTCACATCCGCGCTCACCATTCCTTCGAATGTCTCCGGCGCGATGGCGGGAAGCGACGCGAGTCGCGCCATCGACATGGCCCTTCCGCGTGCGCGCACACCGAAATTTTGAAACTGGCTCGCTTCACCGCTGGTCAACGTCCCCTGGATCTGCACCTCGGTATCCCCAAGATGGCCGGTCACTTGCTCAAATCTGGTTGAGCCGTTGTCGAGAACAAGTCGGCCCTGCAGATCCGTAAGCCGGCTCGGTAATGCCGTGTGGCTAAGACTGATCGATTGCACCACGATGGTTCCGCCGGCAAACGTAATGCCACGGGATTGATTCAATGGACCAACAAGCCGGAATGTCGGCTGAGCCGCGCCCTCTACGTCACGAACTCCGGCGAGCACTCGCAGCATTTGCTCGGTCTTCATCGTCTTGGCAAGAAATTCCAGCAACTGGGATCCCGCCATGGTGCCCGTGACTTCCAGTTCGAGCCACGGACCTGACTCAAGAAACGACACGACGGCCTTGCCGTCCGTCAGGTGCATCGCACCATACACTCCGGTTAAGGTAGTAATACGGATGCGTCCAGGCTCTACAAACACAGAGGCGGCAAGATCCTTCGCGGCGACACGGTCCTGACCGATCAAGCCCTGAGCCTCCTGGATTCTAAACTCTCCGCTCGTCGACAGCAGCACACCGGCTGCCAGAGACCCTGTCAAAGTGACGTCGATCAGTTGCACCTTGCCGTCGATCTTCCGATCCTCTAATAAGGCCTGGATCTGCGGATTGATCCACTCCAGAGGAATTGTCTGCAGCAATTGTGGCAGCGTCACCAGCGAACTACTGATCGTCACAGCGAACGTCGGTTGTGGTGTCATGAGCCCGGCCAGACTGGCTTTGCCATTCAAGGTCATCTCGTTCAGGCGCGCCGAGAGATCTGACAGCACCAGGTCATACCCGGCCACCCCGGGTATCACTCGTACCACGCCTTGGAGATTCACCAAACCTTGCAGTCGGTCCGAAATCGGCCGAACACCGAAAAAATCCGCCGCGGCATGCAGACTCACATCGGACGCGTCAAACCGGCCGTCAAATTGAAACACTGGACCCGTGGCAAGTGACGCATTGCTGGCGAGCGTCACCGGCTTTTCCGCTTGTTTGATAAGCCCGTTCACGAAGACCGCCGACAGGCCTGCCGCACTTGGATGAACGGCTGAGAGATAGAGGTTGGCCAGCCCTCGATTAGGCTGAAATAGCAATTTCGCATCGACTCGCTCAAGAGGAAGCGTACGCACGCCATCCGTCCTGAAGGCATCGATGACCGTGACGGCGCCATTGATGAGCGTGACCTCCTGAATCATAAACATCCAGTCCAGGGTTTCTAGAGTGTTCTGGCTCGTGCTCGCGTCCGTCTTCAGCCCTTCCAGGAGATTCCAGTTACCTGCTTCGTTGCGCCGCAGGGTGAGTATTGGCTCCTCAATTACCAGTCGTTTGCCGATAAGTTGTTTGCGCAAGAGCGGCAGGAGACGCACGACGACATCAATCCGCTTGGCAGACAAAAATACCTGCTCCGAATCGATATCGTGAATCGTCACCTGGGAGAGTTCCACGCGCAGACGGGGAAGAATCGCGAATTTGACATGATGCACGTCGAGTTTCCGCCCGAGGCTTTCCTCAAGCTGTTGCAACACAAATTCCTTGAGATAGTCCTCGCCGGTCAACGGCTTGAAGAAAAATAGGAAGGCACCCCCGGATATGACCAGGATGAGGATCAGGATAAAACCACGATGCAAGATGGACACGCCATCTCCTTGAAAATACGTAACTGCTCCAAGGCATCTTATCGAAAGACTGGAGTGAAAGCTAGAAACTCCGGAATTGACAGTCAATGATTTCAGAGGCTACATGTCTTTATGGCTATTCATCCACTTGCCAGTGCCCCTCCTATGTCTTTCACGCTGGTTGATATCCTTGCTCTGCTGGCCGCCTATTTATCCTTATCCCAAAAGCCAAACCCTGCCATTAGAGAGCAGCGCGTGGCATCGCAAGTATTCTGGTTGATGGAGCAATACGGCGACCATTTAATGGATTTAGCTGATGCATCTCTTATTGTGGCTGGCGAATCGCTCCGAACAACCAAGATTTTTACGCTCGACCTAGCCGGCTTTAATCGCTACCGATTCCGGCGAGGGAATCGGCATGTTAGGGTCGATATCATCGGATAATTTCCATTTATGCCCGGCCATCCGGGACAAAAGACGTGTCTACACGGTAGCCGCCATCATGGACCCTCTACCCGCCTTTCGCTGGCCTCTCCCCAAATACGACTATTGGTCCACACCGTTCGCCGAATCGCTTCTGTGCCATTTGGAGCTTTGTCCGGGTCTGCGCATTCTCGATGTCGCATCCGGCCACGGCATTCCAGCCTTCTATCTCGCCGAACACGTTGGTCCTACCGGAGAAGTGCTGGCAATCGATGTGAGTCCCGGGCAGGTCGCTCGTGCAAGGGTCATTCAAGGCTCACAACTACCATGGCTCCGTTTTGATTGCATGGACATGCGATCGTTACCATCTGATCTTCCGAGCTTCGATCGTATCACCGGAAACCTTTCCGTGATGTTCTTTCGTCCTGATAGGTTCCAGGCCGTTCGCGGGCTGGTGCCACACCTCGAACCGGGTGGTCAGTTGGTTTTGACCTTTCCGTCCCATGGAACCTTCGACTCGCTGTGGCAACGAGTGGATCAGGCCATGATCCAACAGGGACTGATGAAGGAACGGGAACGATTTCAGGCCTATCTAAACGAACGGCCGTCAGCGAGCGAGGTTCGCGGCTGGCTGGAACAGTTACAGCTCAAACAAATTGACGTGAGCGAATACCCCTTGGAAGTTGCAACAGGGCCAGGAAGAGAATTTCTCTACCATCCCCTTCTGCGCGGCGGCTTTCTCGACGACGTGTACGAATGCTTCGAGGATCAGTACCTTGCCGAAGAATTCATGGTAACGCTATCCAGAAACATACACAGCTTCACACCACTTATTGCGCAACGTTGTGTGCTGTCAGGACGGAAATAGGTGCATTTTTACCGGAAATCACTTGCCGCTCGGCATGGTACGAGCTACGGACAAGTGGACCTGATTCGACATGGGTAAACCCCATGCCAAGGCCTTCTTCCTTCAACAAGGCAAATTCGGAAGGATCATAGAATCTGGCCACTGGTAGATGCGCTCTGGTCGGCTGGAGATACTGGCCGATCGTGAGGCTGTCGCATTTGACGGCTCGCAAATCGCGCATGACCTCGCGTGCTTCATCAAGCGTCTCCCCCATGCCGAGAATCAACCCAGATTTCGTCGTCATCCCCAGCTCTTTCGCTCGTTGGAGCAGCTCAATTGACCTCTTATACTTTCCCTGTGGCCTGATAGACGGAAAGAGCCGATGGACTGTTTCGATGTTGTGATTGAGAATCTCCGGTTTCTCGGCACACACGGTAATAAGAGCTGCCTCGTTTCCCTCGAAATCCGGGATCAACACTTCGATGGTGCATGTTGGACTCAGCCGTCTGGCCTGTCTGATCGTTTCTGCAAACACCCCTGCGCCGCCATCCAGTAATTCATCCCGATTCACGGAAGTAATCACGGCATGGCGAAGGTCAAGCGATTGGATCGCGCGTGCCACACGGCTTGGCTCGTCCTGATCCACCAAGCCCGGCCGTCCCGTCTCCACCGAGCAATAGTGGCAGCGCCTGGTGCAGATACCCCCCAGAATTAGAAACGTCGCCGTGCGCGCGTTCCAACATTCCCACCGGTTGGGACAGCGGGCCTCCTCACAGATCGTGTGTAATTTCAGCCGATCCATGGTGTGTTTGATCTCAAGATAGTCCGGACCAGTCCGGGTCGTTATTTTGAACCAGGAAGGAAGACGTAACGGGCTGATAACTGAAGGCCGACAGCTATCAGCCGAAGATGAACGGCGTTGATCAATGGAAATCAAACTCATGGATGATTGGCGTCAGCTCTCTCTGGACGAAACCAACCCATGATGGTTTTCAGAAGTCCCTTAACTGGCTCCTCACGCTGGGGATCTGGATATTCGACCCAGAGTTCTTGAGAGCCAAGATAGATACCGTTGCAATAACTCTTCTGGGTTCGCAACTGCCGATAGCCTTGGCGTTGTAACGTCTGGATCAGCACGGTCAACGCATGATCCTGCGTCGGATATGGGTCGGTTGTGACACGGACAAACTCATACCTAAGGTTGGCTCGGTAATGGTCCTCGGCTCGCTCAAATTCGACCGACCGACTAAACCCACGTTCTCTGTCATCGAATCCGGCGAGTTGGTGTTTGTCGAGCTCGCTCTCCATCATGATGCATTACAACTAGAGCAATACCTTCACATCCGACCCTTCAACCTTGACCTGATACACTGCAACTTTCGCCGAAGGATTCTTAGTGCATTCGCCGGTGGTTATATCGAACTGCCAGCCGTGCCAAGGACACGTGACGACGGTACCTTCAGTCTCTCCTTCGCCCAACGGACCACCGCGATGCACGCACGTGTTATCGATTGCATGAAAGGTCCCATCGACATTGAATACGGCTAGCGTCTTACCATGAATTTCGGCTACAACACCATGACCAGGCTGCACGTCACCCGTTCCAGCCACCCGCACATAATCCGCCATCGCTGCCTCCGATCACGTGATCAGTTACTCGTAAAAGGTTGCTTGATCTTTTTGAGCAAACTCTCGACCGATGGACCGCTTTTTCCTGCCTCGCCAAGTTTCCCCACGACCTTCTTGGCGATCTCACGGAAAGCCACTGCTTGCGGCGATGCCGGGTTAGCCACCACGATTGGATGACCACTATCTCCTCCATCCCGAATGGCAGGATCGATCGGGATATATCCGAGAAATGGCACACCAATTTTTTCGGCTGCCCGCTCGCCGCCACCATGCGAAAAAATTTCTGTCCGCTCGCCACAGTGCCCGCACACAAAGAAACTCATATTTTCGATGATACCCAATAATGGCACATTCACTTTCTGAAACATGGCCATACCCTTGCGCACATCATAGAGTGCCACTTCCTGGGGTGTTGTCACGGTAATGGCGCCAACCAACGGAACCATTTGAGACAGCGAAAGCTGCACATCGCCGGTGCCGGGCGGCAAATCGATCAGTAGATAATCCAGTTCCCCCCAGAGGACGTCGCGGAAAAATGCCTGGAGGTACTGGTGGACCATTGGACCACGCCAGACAAGCGGCGTATCTTCCGGCACCAAAAAGGCCATCGAAATGAGTTTGACTCCATGGTTTTCGACCGGAATAATTTTACCGTCTCGTTGTTCTGGCCCTTTCGTACTGCCCATCATCATCGGAATATTGGGGCCATAGAGATCGGCATCTAATAAACCCACCGTGGCGCCGGTCTGGGCCAGCGCGCAGGCCAGGTTCGATGCGACGGTCGATTTACCGACCCCACCTTTGCCGCTACTGATCGCGATCACATGTTTGACGCCTGGCACGAAATTGGCGGCTGTTTGTGGCTGCGGCTCGCCATACACGTGTGAATGTTCTTCGGCCATGACTCAGTCCTCCATCAGACACACAATTTCACTGCTGCTCGTTACCTCCATCCGCAACGAATATTTCGTATCCATCGCATCATCATAAGCGATGCAACACGGGAAATGAAATGGGCCGGCAAGCCATCCGTGACATGCCACCTGGGGAACTGGCATGCGGGTCAAAAGACCGAGGGGTCTAGGCGGCGCAGATTGGTGGCCAAACCGGTCAGCGAGAGTGCGTAGATAGTCCATTTCGACGGGTCGAAGTTGTACCACTGCGGGCCGTTCCGATAATCCCTGGCATAGGTGTGATGGTAGTTATGATAGCCTTCGCCGAAGCTGATAAAGGAAATCAGCCAACTGTCTCGGCTGCTGTCCTGCATACCGTGAGGCTGGCTACCAAACATATGGCAGAGGGAATTGATAGTGAAGGTTGAGTTGAGCACCATGAACATGCGGAACAGGCCACCCATGAGGAGGCCGCTGATGCCACCCTGAAGAGTGCCGTACCACCAGAGTCCCACGCAAAAAGGGATTACCAGACCGGAGACGACGATCAGCCAGTAGTACTGATGTTGCCAGAGTATCACCGGGTCGCGGCGCAGTCGGATTTCATATTTTCCAAGTCGATACGGCGTCTCGTAGAAGAGCCAGCCGCAGTGACTGTGCCAAAATCCTCTGGTCGCATTGTACGGGTCTTCGTCCGTGTCCGTGCGGGCGTGGTGGCGGATATGGTCCGCGCCCCAGACCAGCGCCGAGTTTTGTAGCGCCCATCCTCCAGCGATCAAGGCTAGGCGCTTCACCCAATCGGGACAGTCGAAACTTCGGTGCGCCACCAGCCGGTGATAGCCGACCGTAATCCCCATCCCCGTCACGATATACATGACCGCAAAGTGTATCCAGTCAAACAACGTGTAGCCGATGTAGTATCCATAGAGGGGAACACCAGCGATCGTGATGATACTAAGGGTGCAGAAGAAGATGCACGTACCGTAGGAAAATTCTATCGTCAGAGGCTGGGCGATCCGTCTCGTCTCGGCCATGGATACTCGTTTGCTTGTCTAAATCGAGGTCCACCATGGCAAACTAGCTCCGGTGAACGTATCGCAAAGATCACACTTTATCGAAACCGGCTCGCGTTTTCAACCGATATCTGTGCGCGATTGACTCTCGGATAGGACTCATACCGGAAGCTTGAAGTATACTGACCCTGCAGCTTTGGGCGACAGCCGGTGAGCTTGCAGATCGGTGATCCGGCAGAACCAGGCACCAGGGTGGGACCGGTCATCGATGCGCGCGCTCAGGCCTCGATCCAACAGTTCATGATCGAGGGGCAGCGGGAAAGCCGGCTGCTCGTACAGTGCCCGGTGAAGGGCGGCAGCCATCTCGTCGGTCCAACCGTGTTCATTGACGTGGAGTCCCATCATCAGCTGGCGCAGGAAGAAATCTTCGGCCCCGTGCTGGCAGTGATGCGGCAGACGGCGCTGCATCTGGCCAACGGAACCGCCTATGCGCTGACGGGAGGCGTCTATGCCAGGAATCCAGCCAATCTTACGCTGGCGAGGAAACAGTTTGATGTTGGGAATCTCTACTTGAACCGACCGATTACCGGCGCCCTCGTGGGACGCCAGCCTTTCGGAGGACATCGACTCTCAGGGATGGGTGCGAAGGCCAGCGGCGAGGACTACCTGACCCAGTTCATGATCGCCCGCGTGATCAGCGAGAATACCCTCCGACGGGGATTCGAGGCCGCTGACTGATCCTTTCGCCGGCTTGATCTCGTATGATTCCAGCTCTTCGGAAAGCTCCACCACCACTCCCCGGTCTTCTTTAACACCGCCCAGTTCTTGCCGCTCCAAATATTTTATGAGACCAACCCCTTTCGCAAACCACGCCGTCATAATATCCAAGCCTGCAATCGTGCGTCGGCTGGCCGACAAGTGGATGCGCATGGTCATCTTGGCTTCGACCTTGATGACGTCCGCAAACGTCCCTGCTGGCACGGTGACAGACTCGCGGCTGAGCACCGTACTCCACCCTTTTACATCTGTCTTCTCATCGGTACCGTCGCGGTCTAGATCCGTGCCAAAATCGATTCCCGTCCGATCGAACTGTTGGAATGAGGAGGGCACCTTCAAGGGGAAACGAAAGATTTGGTACGGAATAATTTGTTTTTCCAGCGGCGTCCCCGGATCAGCCCCATAATAGACAATGCCGACGATATCCCGGCGATAGTAACTATCCGAAGGACCGTGATTGGCAGGATTCGTGTCATGAAAAATGGTCACCGCGACACCCTTGATCGTCTTAGTTCCGGTAACCGTCGAGACGTTGGTGAAAAACTTGTTCTCAATCGTCTGAAGCGGACCTTCCGACAGCTGCCCACGGTAGGTCCAGCGGCTACCAAAGGTATCGGGAAAGTAGTCGGCGGATGCGGCGATCGTCAGAGGCTCTTCCGCGCCCAGCGATGCCGGGCCTAGCCCCCCTGCCAACAACACACTCCCTACAAGAAGCGATTTTATGGTCGTGGACTGCATCGTGACAAAGGATCTCCGGTCATGAACGTACTTGAACGGTACCATAGGACCTGCAAGGGCGGCAAGTAACCGACTCTTCCCCTCGCTTGCGTTCACGTACGCGTCCTCGCATAATCCAGGCACGCATGACACGCCCATTATCGAACACGCCGACGGCTCGCCCCCGGCTAATTCCACCAAGAGCCCGGCCGGCAGTGTTCGTCACCGGCGCATCAGGGGGCATTGGCCGCGCGATCAGCCTGGCGTTCGGTGCGATTGGCTGGCATGTCGGTATCCACTATAGCCAGAACAAGCCCGCGGCAGAATCCACCCTCAGGCAAGTTCGAGCAGCGGGGGGTACCGGTGATCTCTACCAAGCGGACATCCGAAAGTGGGATTCGGTCCAGCACATGATCGACGCATGGGGTACCTGCGTGCCCACCACAGCGGCATTCATCTGCAACGCGGGGATCGCTGGACGCAGTCTGCTGGTACGCCAAACCGAACGGACCTGGCACGAGGTGATCGCAACGAATTTGACCGGCACCTTTCACTGTCTGCGCGCCATGGCTCCACTGTTACTTGCTCGTGAAGGAGGCTCGATCATCGTGATCGGGTCCCACACGGGATTCCATGGATCCACCGGTCAGGCTGCCTATGCGACGTCAAAAGCCGGGCTGATTGGATTGGTTAAGAGCGCGGCGTGGGAATGGGGCCCGCAAAACGTCCGGGTCAATCTCGTGCTGCCAGGATGGCAAAAAACCGGGTTGACCACAGACATCTTTCCTGAAGGTACCGAATGGCCTGACCATGCGTTGCACCGCCCTTCGTCGTTGGAAGAGGCGGCATGGACGATCGTGCATCTCGCACAACTGAAGAATGTCTCCGGACAAGTGTGGAACTGTGACAGCAGGAATCTGTGAAGAAGAGCATATGGCTTATAGCTGATAGCCGGAGGCTGATTGCTTACCGCTTCCATTGAATCATTCCTGGGCCATACGCTATACGCTACACGCTCTAACCCATGAATCATGGCATCATCATAACCGGCACGGATACAGGCGTGGGCAAAACGCTCGTGGCCGCGGCGCTAGCCGTTGCCTTGAAAAAAGAAGGCCGCACGGTCGCCGTGATGAAACCTGTCGAAACCGGGATCTCCTCTTCCAAAGCAAGGCATTCCGATGCGGCACGACTCTGTTCCGTTATCGAGAGCGCGGAGCCACTCGAAGTGGTCTGCCCCTATCGATTCACCTTGTCGGTCGCTCCACTCGCAGCGGCGCAGGCTGAACGCAAAATGATTGATCCTGACACCATCCGAACAGTGTACCATCGGCTGGCCACCCAATATGACTGGACGATCGTCGAAGGCGTCGGCGGAGTCTTGGTACCCATCACGCCGAATACTGATGTCGCGGATCTGATCGTGCAATTGAGGCTGACAGCCGTAGTGGTCGGAAGGTCTGACCTTGGAGGCATCAACCATGCGCGGCTGACAATCGAAGCGCTGCGCAGAAGAAACATCGCCGTCGCTGCATTGGTTCTCAATCAAACCCAACCAACTCGATCGAAACTGGCGCTGATCCAGGAACGAACCACGGTCGAGTTGCTGCAAAAGCACGCGGACGTGCCGGTCCTGGGTCCACTCCCCTACCAATCGGGATTATCAGGACGCTTTCGCCAGGTAGCGGTTCGTCTGTCTCGCTCAGCGGCGGTCACAACGCTGGCGAAACTGGCGGTGGCATCCTCGCTACGAAATTGGTAACTGCCTGTCGCACATCAGCTGCAGCGACGATGGCAGAAATCACCGCCACACCGTTGGCTCCGGCCTGCATGACGTCCCCCACATTCTCCACCGTGATTCCGCCGATGGCGAAGATCGGCAAAGCAGTGAGCCTCCGAACCTGCTTGAGTCCCTGGAGGCCGACGACTGGATCGTGGTCTTGCTTGGATCCGGGCTTGAAGATTGGCCCAAACCCGACGTAGTCCGGCTTCAAGCGGTCGGCCTCTCGGATCTGGTCCGGGTTGTGGGTGGACAACCCGATTAACTTCCCCACACCCATGATCTTGCGCGCGTCACCATAGGGCAAATCGCCCTGTCCCAGATGCACACCATCAGCTTCCACGGCCCTCGCCAGGTCGCACCGGTCATTGATGATGAATGCCACGCCAAGCGCTGCAGCAATCTTCCTCAGCGCCAGTGCCTCAACATACGCTTCCTTCATCGAGGCAGACTTATTTCGATACTGAACGACTTTCGTGCCCGCCTCTGCCGCCTCCACAAGAATATCGGCAAGGGATCGTCCGGGACAGACCGATGGATCGAGAATGACATAAAGGCCTGCGAGTGAACTGCGGAGTGAGACGTTCATGGGAGCAGCCGATGTCCAGAATACTCACGCGCTTTCTGCTTCACGATACGAAAGTGTGATTCCAGTTCCTGTCGTACGGCGAGGGCTATGATCCAGTCAGGGACAAGCAAGTCCAATTCAAACAGCAAGTCACATTCGGCGGCTGTCTGAGTACCCTCACCGGCTGACCGCAGCGTCCATACACGATGATAGCGCTTAAAGTTCCCGCCTTTCAGATCGGTCACCAATCCACTGTTCGGCAACGTACGCGACTCTGTGACCAGGCGACGCTCTCCTGAGAGCAGTGCGTGCTCAAGTCGTAGGTCAATCGTGGCGACAGCATCCCACACATGTCATTCAGCCAGTCTCATGCACACCTCGAAGAGATCTGGCCAATGTGGATAATCGGTCAACAGTCCTTGAATCACCTCGATCGTCGCCGGAAATATCACGCGGGCCCTCGCGTACACACCGCCAGCAGAGTTGGTCGTGATTTCCAACGTATCGACACTGGACATCGCATACCCGGCCGACGGTCACAGGGCCGCGAACAGCAGGGGCAGGAACACAAACAGCCATCCCAATCCTACGTGTGATACCGCGTCGTCTATCTGCCTCATGCGAGCCGCGAGCCTAGCGCTCTCCTTTCCTCTGCTCGGAACATCACGGATTCTACGCGCACACCCACATGGCCGCAAGAAAAGAGACTGTGCTACCCTCAAACAGCTTTGCATAACCATGTCTCTGACTGAATCGATCAAACGAGAGGCCCGTGTGCTGGGGTTCGATGCGGTCGGTATTGCGCGAGTTGCTGAACGCAATCCGCTATCGGCTGTCAGCAGCCAGCCGTACCCCGGTCCAATGCCAGTCCCAACCCGAGTCTCCTCGTTGCTGTATGAACGTCTGACGGAATGGCTCCGCCGAGGCTACCAGGGCACAATGGCCTGGATGGGGCGAACACCAGAAAAACGCGTGGATCCTCAGCATGTGCTTCGTGGATGCCGTTCGGTCATTTCCGTCGGCCTCAATTATCTGACTGACCATCGTGCCGATGAACGGCCCAGTTACGGCCGAATCGCGCGCTATGCCTGGGGCAGGGATTACCACAACGTCCTCGGTGAGCGGCTCACGCAACTCGAGCAGGCCATTCACCGCCTGGCATCGGATGCGGTCACTCGTTCCTACACCGATACCGGCCCGATCATGGAGAAGGCCTGGGCCGAACGGGCAGGGCTGGGGTGGATCGGCAAACATTCCAATTTGGTCTCCACGGACCACGGTTCGTGGCTGCTACTCGGTGAAATTTTAACCACGTTGGAGCTGGAACCCGATGAACCGGGCGCTGATCTTTGCGGTAGTTGCACGCTCTGCATTCAAGCCTGTCCAACCGGCGCAATCGTCGAGCCCTATGTGGTCGATGCCACCCGCTGCATTTCCTATTTGACCATCGAATGGCGCGGCGAAGCCAGCTCTATCTCACCTGAACTCCAGCGAGGCATGGGGAACAAGATCTTTGGGTGCGATGATTGCCTTGATGTATGTCCATTCAACTTGCGGACCCAACCGACGCAGGAGTCGGCCTTCCAGCCGAACGCACTGACACTCGCACCTCAGCTGGATGTGCTAGCCCAGATGAGTGAAGCAGATTTCTCACGTGAGTTCCGGCAGAGCCCGATTCGGCGGGCGAAACCTGAGGGCCTTCGCCGGAATGTCGGCATCGCTCAGCGCAACCAGAAATCTTGCTAATGCTGCGAGTTGATCGTAGCGTACATCATGGCGTGAATCGATTTCCATACGCATCGATTCGGATATGTTCACGACAATACTCCCCCTCCCAGCCCATCTGACAGGGGTTTGAGATGATATAGGAAGCAGTTAATTGTGCCGCCACCTTCTTCCTGAAAAATACTCCCAGAAAATATTGACGAGCCGTAAGAGGAAGAATATACTGTTGACCGTTTATTTCCCTAACAGCCATTTGTCATAACTAAAACGAGGAGGAAATTATGCGGGGGGCTCGTATGTTTAATTCGGCTCTAGGACTTGCCATCCTTCTTGGGGCCAGTACATCTATCACTCTGCCCGGCTCGGCAGGGGCCAAGGTCCATGATGTGACGTTCACCGCAACTGAATCAGAGATCGTCATCGATGGCAACGGGACAAAATACAAAGCATGGACGTTTAACGGCCAGATGCCGGGCCCGGTCGTGCGAGTGACCGAGGGGGACACCGTCAACTTCACGCTCATCGGCGATAAGAATAATGCATTCCCGCATTCGATGGACTTTCATGCGGCCGAGCTTGACTTCTTGAAGAACTATCACAAGACAGTTGGACCTGGAGACACACATAAGTATTCCTTCGTGGCAAAGAAGCCCGGTGTGTTTTTCTACCACTGCGGAGCGAGCCCCATGATCCAGCACGTCGCCCGTGGCATGTTCGGAGCGATCATCGTGGATCCGAAAGACGCCAGTGTCTGGCCCAAGGCTGACCGTGAGTTTGTCCTGGTGCAGTCGGAGTTCTGGAAGAATCCGGACAATGTGCAAGGGATGTTTGATCGGAAGTTTGACAATACGATTTTTAACGGTGGAATCTTCAAGTACCACCCATTCTTTCCGGGAGGCGAGCCATTGGAGGTCAAGGTTGGCGAGCGGGTGCGCATCTATTTCGTGAATGCCGGCCCGAACGAATTCTCTGCGCTGCATCCCATTGCTGAAATCTGGGATAACGTGTACGAGAGCGGCAATCCGGCCAACAAGTTCACGGGAGTTCAGACCTATGTGGTTGGTCCAGGCAGCGCAGCCACCTTCGATATGATCGCAGATGAGCCAGGAGCCTATCCTGTTGTGACCCACTCCCTGACAAGCGCCCTGCGCGGGGCGATTGCGGTGGTGATCGCCAACCAAAACCCTAAGAAATATGACCAGCTGATGCCGAACACCCCCTGGAATCCGTAAGGAATGAGCGGGGACAGCGGTTTTATAATCAATTCATTCTCACACAAAGGAGTAGATGTTATGTCTCTAAGTAAGAAAATTGTCGGAATTACTGTTGCCGTCGCCGCGACGTGGACGCTCAGCGGCGCCACGTCCTTTGCCGCCGATGCCTCCCTCTACGACAGACTGGGCGGAAAGGGCGCGATTCAAGCCGTCGTCACCAAGTTCATCAGCAACGTGGGCGGTGACGCCCGGATCAATGGCTATTTCGCCAAGACCGACCTCAAGAAGCTCAATTCGCTCCTGGTCGAACAGGTGTGCCAGGCAACCGGCGGCCCCTGCACCTATCCCGGCCGTGACATGAAGACGGCCCACAAGGGCATGAAGGTCACCAGCGCCGCATTCAACGCCCTCGTCGAAGATCTGATCAGCGCGTTGAATACCTTCAACGTGCCGCAAAAAGAACAGAACGAACTGCTCGGGGCCTTGGGTGGGATGAAGAATGACATCGTCGAAGTTCCATAACGTTTCATCGCGGATGCGGTCGACCAATACTTAGTCGAACGAAATCCCCACGGTGTGCTGGCCCGGACCGTATTGGTCCGGGCCAGGGTTTCTTCCCAAGTCCTGATCATACCCCCCACTCCCACGATACTCCAAGATGTCGCTCTTCTGTTGAAACCAGAATTTTCCTCGGATGGTCAGTATTGTTCTGACACATCTCGTGGTATCATGTGGCCACGAACAAGCCGATGCAGGTGTTTCACCAGCAAAATATGAAAAACCGAAAAATCCGCAATTGAGTAGTCCCACCAAGGAGGAACCATGAGAGGGAACCGTGTGGTTGTGGCATTGTGCGGCATTCTCGCCGTTACCTTGTGCAGTACGGCAGGTTGGTCTGGCCCCGAATCTGATCCGCTGAAACCGCGCGTTCCGGAAGCTGAACGGGGTGAAGCACGAAAACTGAAAAGTCCAATCACGGTCACGCCTGAGGTCATCGCCAAGGGGAAAGACCTCTATGAAGGCAAGGGCACCTGCGCAAACTGTCACGGTCAAAGTGGTGAGGGGGATGGTGCTGGTGGAATGCTGCTCACTCCAGGTCCACGAAATCTTACGAATTGCAAGTTTCACAAGAAACGTAACGATGGAGAGCTCTTCTGGGTCATCAAGAACGGCAGTCCCGGAACCGGTATGCCGGCGCTTGTGAAGGGCAATGTCCTGACCGAGGAAGAAGCCTGGCAACTCATCGCCTACGAACGAACCTTCTGTAAAGACGAGTAACGATCAAAATTGCCCCTCCGTATACGTTGACGGCCGGCTGGGAAGAAGCCCAATACCCGCAACCAAGCCCGCCGTTCAACACACATCCAGTCCTCGCCTTTTGCTTCTACTCGTTAGCGTTACCTCACCCTACCCTCCTTTGCCTCATCAGGTGAAAAAGTGTAGCCTATCATTAATAACTACCGATGCTACCGTATTTTCGCCACCGTCACTCCATCGCCGCCTTCGGACCGGTCGCCGGGGTGGAACTCTTCCACATAAGGTGAATCTTTCAGGTACTCGCGTAAGGATACTTTAAGCCGGCCCGTGCCGTGGCCATGGATGATACGGACAAATCGCTCGCCTGTTAACGCGGCCCGATCCAGAGCCCTCACGACGTGATCCAGTGCGTCGTCGGCTGTCTGACCCCGGACATCCACCACTGTCTGTTCATCAAGACCGAAACCACCACTAGTCGTAAACTGATGGGGACGTTCCGTTAGACTAGCAGACGGCGTGGAACTCGTCTCAACCGCCAATCCGATCAGATTCGCAACGGTCGCCAGCACTTCCCCCTCCCCCACTTTGACACGCACGTGCTTCTTCCCCTGAGGCGCCTCAAGCAAACTCCCGCTCATCCCAAGTCCTGCAATCTCCACAAGGTCGCCGCTATTCAGCCGCTCGATCGGAATCGGTTCGCTGGCCAGTGCCAACTCCTTCCGTACCTGTACCTCCATCTCGGTGAGCCGTTGCTTGGCCTCTTTGGCCTTGATGAGTTTCTGCTCGCGTTTGACGGCATCGACGGTGGCCTGCACTTCGGCCCGGGCGCGTTGAAACTGTTCGCCGAGTTTTTTCTTGATCCCCTTGCGAGCGTCTTGCTCAGCCTGCTCTAGCTTTTCTTGCAATGCTTTGGCTTCAGTAGCGGACTGTTCGGCTTCTTCCCTCGCTCGCTGCGCTCGTTCAACATCCTCCGTCAACTGCCGCTGCTTCTGCTGCAAGTCCGCCATCAGTTGTTCCAGCCGCCGATCCTCGTGGCGCAATCGCCGCCGAGCATCGTTCACAATCGCTTCATCCATACCGAGCCGTCCCGCGATCTCCAAGGCGGACGACCCGCCAGGGATGCCCATGAACAATCGATACGTCGGCGCTAACCGTGCCACATCGAATTCCACACTCGCATTGGCAAAGCCAGGCATGGTCTGCGCCAGCTCCTTGAGCTGATTATAATGAGTCGTTGCCACGACCTTCATATTGAGCGACGCAAGCCGGCAGAGTAGCGCCTCGGCCAACGCCGCCCCTTCCGGTGGATCAGTCGAGGTCACCGGCTCATCAAGCAGCACCAGCGATCGAGGCACAACGGACTCACCCGCTTCAGCCCTCTTACCGGCGTCGGACAGGAACTGAACCATTTGCGTCATGTGGGCGGAGAAACTGGAGAGGCTTCGGCTCAAGTCCTGCGCATCACCGATATCGGCGTAGCACTGCGTGAAGAGCGCCATCTCTGATTCCGGGGCACAGGGCAGATGGAGGCCCGCTCGGATCATGAGCGCATAGAGCCCGACGATCTTCAGCGTCACCGTCTTTCCTCCGGTATTGGGACCGGAAATCACCAGCACACGTATGGTCTCATCCGCCACAATGTCATTCGGCACGACCTGCTTTTGGGTGACCATGAGCAATGGGTGCCGGGCCTCCTTCAACACCACACGTCCACGTTCGTTTACATGCACAGGGTTGCATCTTAACTTGCGGCTTAACTCCGCCTTGGCTCTGAGGCAATCGAACTCCGTTAGTACCTCGATCCCCTGTCGAATCTGGTCCGACTTATCAGCAATCAAGGCCGTGAGTTCGCGCAAAATTCGACGGACTTCTCGTTCGACATCCAGATCTGCCACTTTGATGGAATTGTTCAGCTCCACTAACTCACGCGGCTCGAGAAATACGGTGGCCCCACTGGCCGAAACGTCATGCACGATGCCAGGGATCCGGCCCCGCATGTCGGCCTTCACCGGCACGACATACCGCCCCTCACGTTGCGCGAAATAGGATTCCTGGAGAACCTCTTCGTACCGCCGCGAATGCAGAATCTGTTCGAGATGCTCCCGCATTTCCTGCTTCAACTCTTGGGCATGGTGCGTCAGTCTCCTCAATTCCGGTGTTGCCGACTCATTGATTGTGCCGTCCTGCTGAATCGCCGCGTCGATAGCTGACCGAACCGGCCGGATCCATTTGATCCCGTGCAGGGGGGCCACGATCTGCGCCAACATCTGCGCATCGATGTGAGCCTGCACCATGTACTGTTTGAGTTCTTCCATGTGCGCCAACGCCACGGCACACTCCTTCAAGTCTTGCGCCTCCAACGCCCCTCCCTTACCCGCGCGGACCACAGACTCGCGAATATCCGGAAATGACAGAGCGGGCATCGGCTCATCTCCTTGGAGCAGTCTCACCATCTCGGTCGTTTCCTGCTGACGCCGATGTGCCACGGCCAATTCTTCCGTCAGCGAAAGAGCGCGGCACCGTGCCGCCCCTAATGACGATTGGGCCTGCTGCGCCAGCAGGTCCAACAACCGCGGCCACTCCAGCACCTGGGAAGCACTCGAAGCCGTGTCATGCATCGGAAACTCCTGAACGATTCCTGGGTCAGACTGTAGACAAGAGCATGGGCTGGAAGCAAGGTGCTATCCTCATCATGATATCCGACGAGAACCGGTTCAAACGTCATGCGGTTAGTGACACAATCCCGTCGAATTTCACCTGCCGGTATACCTTGACATAGAGGGAGGGCGCCGATACTATCGCCGATCATATCGTGTTGTCGGCAGCAGGCAATTGGCTTCATTTGGGTATCACGTTTTATCCAAAGGATCAGAAGATTATGGCAATTCGAGTCGGCATCAACGGATTCGGGCGTATTGGACGCAACGTGTTTCGGGCATCCCTGGGCGATCCCGACATTGACATTGTGGCCATTAATGACTTAACCGATGCCACGACCCTTGCCTATTTGCTCAAATACGACTCTGTGCATGGCACGCTCCAGGAACAGGTCGACGCCAAGGACGATCAGATTCTGGTTGATGGAAAACCCATTCAAGTCCTGGCGATGAAAGATCCTAAGGAGTTGCCCTGGAAGTCCCTCAATATCGATATCGTCGTCGAGTCAACAGGGCGCTTTACGGAACGGGACAGCGCGGGGAAACATCTGGCGGCAGGTGCCAAACAAGTCATCATCTCAGCTCCGTCCAAAGACCCGGATGTGACGATCGTGCTTGGCGTCAACGATGACAAGCTCAACCCCAAGTCACATGTGATTGTGTCCAATGCCTCCTGCACGACGAACTGCCTGGCCCCGGTCGCCAAAGTGCTACTGGAAAATTTCGGCATCAAGCACGGAATCATGACGACGATCCATTCCTACACGAACGACCAGCAATTATTGGATCTTCCCCATAAAGATCTCCGCCGCGCCCGCGCCGCGGGCATGTCGATGATCCCGACGAGCACCGGCGCCGCCAAGGCCCTGCACCTCGTCATTCCCGAACTCAAAGGAAAATTGGATGGTCTAGCCATCCGTGTGCCCACCCCAAACGTCTCGTTGGTGGACCTGACTGTGGAAACGGAGAAAGACTGTGATGTTGCCGAAGTGAACGCCGCGTTCAAGAAGGCAGCTGACGGCCGCTTGAGAGGCATTCTCAAGTACTCTGAAGACCCCATCGTCTCGATCGACCAAAAGGGAGATGCGCACTCCGCAACGGTCGATGCCCCTTTGACCAACGTTGTGGACAAGCGCCTAGTCAAAGTGACGGCCTGGTACGACAACGAGTGGGGCTACTCGTGTCGCGTTCGTGACTTGATCAAAGTGCTGGCTGGGAAAGTCGCCGCCCATTGAGCGGCGACTGACCGTCACGCCTTGACACGCTATCCCAAGGAACATTCATGAACTTGCACAAAACAACCATCAACGATGTGCCGCTCCGTGGCAACCGGGTGATCATCCGGGCGGACTTCAACGTACCGCTCGACGAAGCGCTACAAATCACCGACGATACCCGTATCCGATCCACCTTACCGACTATCAACCGCGTCGTGGACGAAGGCGCGAAGGTCATCCTGTGCTCTCACCTTGGCAGGCCCAAAGGCACCTTCGATCCCAAATACAGTTTGGCGCCGGTGGCAAAACGATTGGGGCGGCTGCTGGGAAAAGAAGTCATCTTTGCTCCTGATTGTATTGGCCCGGCCGTCGAGAAACTTGTCGCCAAGATGACTGCGGGTGATGTGCTTCTCTTGGAAAACCTGCGTTTCCATACCGGTGAAGAGAAAAATGACGAGGCGTTCTCCAAAGCCCTCGCATCCTTGGGCGATGTCTTTATCAACGACGCCTTCGGAACCGCACACCGCGCCCACGCCTCAACCGTTGGCATCACCAAGTTCATCAAGAACTCTGCGGCGGGCGCGCTGCTCAAGAAAGAAATCGAGTATCTCGAAGGGGCCGTCGCGAACCCCGTTCGTCCATTTGCCGCCGTGCTGGGTGGCGCGAAAGTCTCTGGAAAGATCGATGTCATCGAAAACTTGGGCAAAAAAGTGGATAAGGTTATCATCGGCGGAGGCATGGCTTTCACCTTCTTGAAGGCGAAAGGCATGGAGATCGGCAACTCCTTGGTCGAAGACGATATGCTGGACTTTGCCAAAGGCATCGAAGACCATGCCGTGTCCCGCGGCGTCAAATTCTACCTGCCGGTCGATTGCGTCGTCGCGGCCAGCCGTGAGCCTGGTGCGGAATCTAAAATCGTCCCTGTTCAAGAAATCCCCAAGGGGTGGTATGCACTCGACATCGGCCCAGCTTCCGTCAAACTGTTCACTGAAGCGGTACAAAACGCGAAGACTATTCTCTGGAACGGCCCGATGGGAGTATTTGAAATCGACGCCTACGCGAGGGGGACACTGGCCATGGCCCACGCCATTGCCGATGCCTATGCCCTCACGATCGTCGGGGGAGGAGAAACGGCGCTGGCGGTCCACCGAGCCGGTGAATCCGAAAATATTTCTTTCATTTCCACCGGCGGCGGAGCTGCCCTGGAATTACTCGAAGGCAAGAAGCTGCCCGGACTGGTCGCCTTGCCGGAACGCGCGGATTAGCCGCTCTCTCTATCCTCACATACACTCGACAAGAGAAATCGTGCGTAGAATCCTTATCGTCGGCAATTGGAAAATGAACAAGACCGCCACAGAAGCGGCGGCCTTCATCCACACCATTACCCACAGACTCCCCGCCTCCTCGACAATGGAATGCGTGATCGTACCCCCCTTCACGGCGATCGAGTCGGTCCGCGCGGCACTCGGCTCCTCATCAACCATTCAACTTGGCGCGCAGAACCTCTTCTGGGAAGATCGCGGTGCGTATACAGGAGAAATTTCTGCACCGATGCTCAAAGATCTCGGCTGCCGATACGTCATCATCGGCCATTCGGAACGCCGTACGCTTTGTGGCGAACAGGAAGACGCGATTCAGAAAAAACTCCACGCCGCTCTCGCTCATGAACTTAGACCGATTCTGTGTATCGGAGAATCGCTCCTCCAACGGGAAGAGGGAAAGACAGAGGAGGTGCTTCGGCAGCAATTACACGGAGCACTGGTCGGCCATTCGCTTCACTCCGTAACCGCCCTGACCATTGCCTACGAACCGGTGTGGGCCATCGGAACCGGAAAAGCGGCCACGACTGACCAAGCTGTCGCCGCACACCGGACCATTCGAGCCTTTCTCGCCAAGATGTGGTCTGCGGATGTCGCGGAAGCCACGCGAATTTTGTACGGAGGCAGTGTGACGCCGCAAAATATCGACACTTTGTTGCGATCGGATCAGATCGATGGCGCATTGATCGGCGGGGCTTGTCTCCAAGCAGACGCCTTTGTTACAATCGCGCACGTTGCCCAATCGATTGGAGCCAGGCAATAAATGATCTACACACTCATCATTATCGTGCATGTTTTCATTTGTTTTCTGATGATCGGAGCGATCCTGCTCCAATCCGGCAAAGGCGCGGAAATCGGCGCCGCGTTTGGCGGGTCAAGCCAAACCGTATTCGGCAGTCGGGGGCCAGCCAACTTTCTGAGCAAGCTGACCGTGGCGGTCGCCGCCGTGTTTATGCTGACCTCGCTCACATTGGCAATCTTAGCCAAGCAACAGAATTTTTCTTCGACCGTCATTGATCTGAATAAGAAAAGCAACTCGGCCGCTCCCGCAACTTCTGGTCACCATGAAACGGAATCCGGCTCCTCGGACAGCACCGAACCTGCCGGCAAGTAGTCTCTTATAAGTTTTGATTGGCAGAGCGCCGCACGTGTGAGAAGGTTGCGGACACGTCCTCTATCAGCCTTAAGCTTCGACTGTCGAGGTTTCGCTAGACTCTGGTGAGCCAGGAGGCATGCGCGAGATCTTCACCGCGCACGATGGAGAAAAAGGCTTCCTGCAAGGCACGCGTGACTGGCCCCGGCTTGCCGGTTCCAATCGTTCGATGGTCGATTTCACGCACAGGAGTTAGTTCGGCGGCCGTACCCGTGACGAAAACTTCGTCGGCGATATACATTTCATCCCGCGTAAACCGCTCCTCGACCACCTGAATCATCCGTTCCCTGGCCAATTCGATCACGGAGTTTCTCGTGATCCCTTCGAGAACCGATGTGAGCGGCGTCGTTTTTAATTTCCCCTTGCGAACAATGAAGACGTTTTCGCCTGATCCCTCGGACACGTACCCTTCGGCATCCAGCAAGATTGCTTCATCGAATCCGTTAGACTTGGCGTCCTGCTTGGCCAGGATCGAATTGACGTAGTAGCCCGATATTTTCCCTCTGGTCATCGACACATTGACATGGTGCCTGGTAAACGATGAGACACAGGCACGCATCCCGTTCGCCAGCGCATCATCCCCCAAGTAGGCGCCCCACTTCCATACCGCGATAGCGACACGGATCGGGTTGTTCCCCGGATGCACCCCCATCGATCCGTAGCCGATATACACCAGCGGACGGATATAACAGGCGTCGACCCGATTGACGCGTACCGTTTCAATGATGGCGTCGGCGATCTGTTTCTTATCATAGGGTATAGCCATCAGGCCGATATGGGCAGAGTCAAAGAGCCGATCGACATGCTCTTGAAGCCGAAAGATCGCAGATCCAGACATCCCTTTGTAGCACCGAATCCCTTCAAACGCCGCCAGCCCATAATGCAGCGAATGCGTCAATATGTGGACGTTTGCGTCCTGCCACGGAACGAGTTTCCCGTCCATCCAAATTTTCTCAACCGGCTCCAGCATGTTCCACACCTTTTCCGACAAGCACAGTCACTGATTCCCACTGTGCAATCTGGGCGAACTATAACGTGGTGCTGGATACCCGTCAAGCGATTGGGCACGGTACGGCGAGAACGTGCGCACGAAGAGTTGAGAGAAGAACACTACTTAGGACAAGGCGCAATAGGTCCGCATGCGAGCACTGAGGAAGGTGCCGATCCGATCCTCACTCTCCGGCTTCACCTTCATCACCTTGACGCCGAACATCAGATCGCGAAGCCAGCGGACCACGCCCCGTTGAATCTCAACCGACTCATCGCGATCTGGACGAGACAGTCGCACAACCAGTTCCATTCTCGGCACGACCAAACAGTTGCCAAGAACACGAAACTCGTTGCGGAATAGATTAATGAGCGTCCCTTTCCCAAGAAATCCTTCCCCCATGTCAGACATCTCACAGCGAAGAGGAATTTGATGATTAGGTCCAGATGATACAGCGAGTTGTCGGTACAGCGGCTCCGTTAATCGATGCAGGAGCAGATACTTGGGAATCGTCTCGCAAAATCAGTGTGAACCAGTGAGGCGAGAATACGTGGTTCACTTCGGTTCTCCAAACCCGCATGAAGAGGGGAAGCCGGGCACACGCATTCATCATCTCTGGCCATGGCCGAACGGCCCTGCGAAATCTCACTTGACAACTTATAAAACAGCATGTTACACACGTCAGTTACATGTGGAGAAAATGAGACATGTACGCAATTATCGAAACGGGTGGAAAGCAATATCGGGTTGAAGCCGGTTCGACCATCCAGGTCGAAAAATTGCCCGGTGATGTCGGAGCCGTGATCGAGCTCGATCGGGTACATCTCGTGCATGGTGCGGCGGGTCCTGTCATTGGACAACCCCTCGTACAGGGCGCGAAAGTTACCGCTGAAATTGTGCGGCAGGGCCGCACCAGATCGATAACCGTCTTCAAGAAAAAACGGCGAAAAAACTACCGCCGGACTCGCGGACACCGGCAAGGCTTCACGAGACTGCTCGTGAAGGGGATTGCCACCGCGTAGCCAGCAGGAGAAAGATTTCCCATGGCAACAAACAAAGGCGGCGGATCTTCACGTAACGGTCGGGATAGCAATCCCCAATATCTTGGCGTCAAGGCTTATGGCGGACAAACCGTCACAGCCGGCAGCATCATTGTTCGTCAGCGTGGCACGAAGTTTTTCCCCGGCTTCAATGTCGACCTAGGGCGGGATCATACCTTGTTCGCGCGGGTGACCGGCACGGTCAAGTTCGAAGGTAGGCGCGCAAGACGGAAAGTCAGCGTCTATCCTGCTCCCGCTGAATCTTGATTCTCCCCCTCGCACTCGTTCACATCGGCACAATAAACTAGGAACTCCCCCCTCCCCTCCTCAGGGCTGATCGGGTATACTCCAGTCATCTTAACCTCATCTTTGGAAAGAGTAATGTTTGTCGACGAAGCCCAGATCACCGTTCAAGCAGGACGAGGTGGAGACGGCATTTGCAGTTTCCGTCGAGAAATGTTCGTGCCGCGTGGAGGACCTGACGGAGGAGACGGAGGCCACGGCGGCAATATGGTCCTGACAGCCTCTCACCGGCTCACAACCCTCTTGGATCTTCGCTACCAGAAACACTATGAAGCGGAGGATGGACGGCCTGGCGGCGGATCGAACTGCACCGGACGGACTGGCAAAGACACGCTCATTACGCTCCCTATCGGCACCATGGTCTATGATGATGCCACCGGCGAGATGCTAGCCGATCTGGTCACCGAGGGGAAACCAGTGGTAATTGCACACGGTGGGCGTGGCGGCCGGGGCAACAGCAATTTCGCCACATCCACGAATCGGACGCCCACACGGTGCACTCTGGGAACTGCCGGCGAAGAGCGGACATTACGGCTCAAACTCAAACTGCTCGCAGATGTTGGGCTGGTCGGCCTTCCAAACGCCGGGAAATCCACACTGATTGCGGCCATCTCGTCGGCCAGACCGAAAATTGCCGACTATCCCTTCACCACACTGACTCCAAACCTTGGTGTCGTACGCTGGGAATCGGACCGCAGTTTTGTCGTCGCCGATATCCCCGGCCTCATCGAGGGTGCCCATGAAGGGAGAGGACTTGGATTCCAGTTTCTTCGGCATATTGAACGCACGGCCTTTCTGCTCCACCTGATCGATGTGTCTGAGTGGGCCCCCGACGAACCGATCCCGAGCCTCGCGGTGATGCGACAGGAGCTCGCAGCCTACGACAACACGCTGAAGGACCGCCATTTTGCTGTCGTCGCCACAAAGATTGACATCAGCGGAACCTGCAATCGGCTCACGCAACTGCAAGCTTACTGTAAGCGCCACAAGTACAGATGCTTCCCAGTATCTTCCGCAACAAGAACAGGCCTCGACGAGTTGATCGCGTTCGTTGGGCAACAGGTGGATACGCTGAGAATCGCGCCATGCGAAACGAAACTCTAACTCAGGCCAAGCGCATCGTCGTGAAGATCGGCAGCAGTCTGATCACGTCCCGATCAACCGGCTTGCGCGTCGAGCAAATCGAGCGCCTGGCCAACGAGATAGCCGTCCTCCGATCCGGCGGCCGAGAAGTTCTGGTCGTCTCGTCAGGTGCCATTGTGTCCGGCATCAAGAAATTGGGGCTCAAGGAGTACCCCAAAGACCTGCCGGTCAAGCAAGCCGCCGCAGCTGTCGGACAGAGCCGGCTCATGTGGGCCTATGAGAAGGCGTTCGGGCGGCTGGGAGTTCAAGTTGCCCAGATTCTCCTCACCCATCAAGACCTCGCAGACCGACGGCGGTTCTTGAACGCCCGCTACACGCTCACAGCCTTGATCGGATTCGATGTGCTACCGATTATTAATGAAAACGACACGGTCGCCGTTGAAGAAATCCGTGTCGGCGACAACGACACGCTTGCCAGCGAGGTGGCCCATCTGGTCGATGCGGATTTGCTGGTGATTTTGTCCGACGTCGATGGGCTCTACACGGAAGATCCGCGCAAGAATCCCGCCGCAACGCTGATTGCGCTGATTCCCGACGTCACCGAAGACATCGAACGCCGGGCCGGAGCCACCAGCACCTTTGAGGGTACGGGAGGCATGGCCACCAAAGTTCGCGCGGCCAAGAAAGTGGGCGAGTACGGCGTTTCCACGTTGATCATCAATGGCGAACGAGGTGGACTGCTCCCCACGGTTCTTTCCGGAGGGCCCGGCGGCAGCCTCTTTCTCGCACATGAACGCCGCCTGAACAGTCGCAAACACTGGATCGCGTTTACTCTTCGCCCCCGAGGCCATGTTCACCTGGACCAGGGAGCGGTCGAGGCATTGACGACCCGCGGCAAGAGCCTACTGGCTTCCGGGATCACCAACGTCACCGGACAATTTGAGACGGGAGATCCAGTCGGATGCCTTGATCCGGATGGAAAAGAATTCGCCAAGGGTCTCGTCAATTTTCCTTCCGAGATCCTGAAGCGCATGAAAGGCCTCAAAACTCAGGAGATTCACCGGCTGATTGGGCCACAAGAATACAAAGAAGTCATCCATAGGGACAATCTGGTCCTTCTCTGAAGGGAGCATGGTCGATGGTTACATGGTAAATAACCGGAATTGGAAGCAGATTCTTTCCGTGTCATCGACCATCGACCATCGACCATTGTACTCATGCGGTTGGGAATTTTCGGTGGCAGTTTCAATCCCATTCACAATGGTCACTTGGCTCTTGCAGGCCATGTCCTCGACAAGCTCCAACTGGACCACGTCCTGTTCATTCCGACCGGCGACCCACCCCACAAGCGAGACGGATCTTTGGCCCCTGCCGCACACCGATACGAAATGCTCCGACTCGCCATTGCCGACAGACCAACTTTGGGCCTGTCCGACATGGAAATACGACGGACCGGAAAATCCTATACGATCGATACCGTTCAAACCCTCCAGTACCAATTTGGCTCCTCAACCGACTTGCATCTTTTGATCGGACTCGATGCGTTTCTTGACCTTCCCAATTGGAAGAATCCTTGCGAGTTGCTACACCGCTGCCGATTTATCGTCGTTCCCAGGCCAGGACAGTCCTTTCAATCACTGGCGACAATGCCACTGTTGCCAGCCCTCTCCCCCCAGACACTCGTGCAACTTGATACCGGAGAATCGCTCCGGCTGGACATAGCCACACCCTCGTGCCGAGGCATTGTCTGCCTTCCTATTCCTCTCTGCTCAATCTCCGCCTCTGACATCCGACAACGGATCAGACATGGGACGACGCTGGCAAAGCTGTTGCCGCCCCTGGTCGGATCTTATATACTGCAGCATCACTTGTATCAGGAGGAGTAAGATCACACAAACAGCCCAGGCTACTGCCCTCGCCGTCGGCAAAGCCATGCTCGACAAGAAGGCCAGCGATGTTCAGGTGCTGCACATCGCCCCCCTCACTTCTGTGGCCGACTACCTTGTGATCGCATCGTCGGAGTCCGACAGACAAACGCTGGCGATTGCCGACCATATCGACGGCACGCTTTCCCACATGGGCCAGCGGCCCTTGAGTATCGAAGGCACCAAATCCGGGCAGTGGATCCTGCTTGATTTCGGAGACGTCGTCGCCCACATTTTTCGGCAAGATGCCCGGGCGCACTATGCATTAGAACGACTGTGGAGTGACGCAACGGAGGTCCTGATTCCCGCAACGGTACCCGCTCCCATCACTGCGCCGAAGCGGCGGATCATCGTGAAGCGAACTGCCTCCCCCAAAACGGTCTAGGCTATGCTCAGACTACTGATTACCATCTTCTTCGTCAGTGCCGGCGTCTTCATCTACAGCTATTTCCGAGAACTCAATCCCGGCACCATCATCATCCACACCAGCTCGACCGCAGAATTTGACCTGAGCCCTGTCACTCTCGTCTTGATTTCCATGTCCGCCGGAGCCGTCTTTGTCGCGTTTGCCATCGGCCTGCAACAAACGGCGCACGTCATTGTGAATTGGCGCAGCACTCGGCTGGTGCGCCGAAAAGAAAAACTGGATACGCTACACCGTGACGGCACCCATGCCTTCATGTCTCGGCGCATCGTTGAGGCGATTACCCTCTTCGAAAAAGCGCTGGCGATCGACCCAAACCACGTCGATTCCTTATTGTGGCTGGGAAACATCTACCGGTCCGAGGAGAACTTTTCCGAGGCGATCCGGCTGCATCAACACGCTCATCGAGTGGACGAGCGAACCATCGAAATCTTGCTGGAATTGGGCAAAGATCTCGAAGGGGCCAAGCGCTACGAAGAAGCGCTCCAGGCCTACCAAAAGATGCTGAAAATCGATCCGGATAACCTGACGGCCATGATTCGCAAGCGAGATTTGAATATCAAGCTGGAAAAGTGGAGCGAGGCGCTCGAGATCCAGCACCGCCTCGCCAAAGCACGCTTGCCCGACCCTGAAAAACAAGCCGAACAAGCGCTCCTCCTCGGATGCATGTACGAAGTCGGACGGCAACTGCTGGAACGTGGCCATTCTGATAAAGCCCGCCGATATTTCCGTGGCGCCATCAAGAAGGACCGCAGCTTCCTGCCGGCCTATATCGGGCTCGGCGAGATTCTTCTTCATGAGGGTAAGATGAAGGACGCCGTCAAGATTTTGAAGAAGGTTTATACAAAGACACGCAGTGTCATTATCCTCCATCGGCTGGAAGAGCTACTTCTGGACCAGGGAGAACCGGGGGAAATCATCCGTGTGTATCAGGACGCGATCCAGAATGATCCACAGAACCCGGTGCTTCAATTTTACTTGGGCAAACTCTATTACCGACTCGAAATGATCGATGAAGCATTCGACCAGCTGTCGACGATCGAAGGCTCACAGGATCATTTGCTCGACTATCACAAGATCATGGCCAATCTGTACTTGCGCAAGCAGCAATTCGAGCAGGCCATTATCGAACTCAAGAAAGCGTTAAGTTTCAAAAAGCGAGTTGTCGTCCCCTACATCTGTACACAGTGCCAATATGAAGCCACGGAATGGTCCGGCCGGTGTCGGCATTGTACCCGCTGGAACACACTCACCGCGCTCCCCTGGCTCGAAACCAGTCACGTGCCCATCAGCACGGACAGAATCTCTCCATCCATGCGTGCCATCCCCTACCAAAGCATTGCTTCTCCGATTGAAACCGTGTAGGTTCCCCTGCCGATATCCCTGACACCATACCTTCGTACAATCTGGACCAAGCAATCTAGTTCCGTCACCCGTACGATCTGGAAAAGGAACTTTGCAATGACCGATTACATGCTGTTTGCGCAAAAAGCTCTTCGCGACGAACTCCTCACCAACGACGACGCACTTGCCGTGCTGCAGGCTCCCGACCACGACCTCTTACCTCTGCTCCACGCCGCATTTGCTGTGCGATCCACGTACTTTGGCTATACGGTTCGCCTGCAGATGCTGCAAAATGCCAAAAGCGGATCCTGTCAAGAAGATTGCCACTATTGCTCGCAATCGGCAGTGTCGACGGCTCCAATTGACCGCTACAGTCTGCTGCCTCGGCCACAAATGATCGAGGGAGCCCGCCGGGCTGCCGCCTCGAAGGCTCAGCGGTATTGCATCGTCATCAGTGGGAGAAGTCCGCTTGACCACGAAATTGACGAGATCGCCGGTGCGGTGCGCGCCATCAAGCAAGAGATCCCAATCCAGATTTGCTGTTCACTCGGCTTGATGAACGAACCTCAGGCACGACGGCTCAAAGCCGCAGGCGTTGATCGGGTGAACCACAATTTAAATACGAGCGAAGCCTTTCACACCTCGATCTGCACCACCCACACCTTTCGAGACCGCTTGACGACGATCAAGAACGTGCGGGCGGCTGGACTAGAAATTTGTTCTGGTGGCATTGTGGGGATGGGCGAACAGGATGCTGACCTCATCGATCTGGCCATGGCCTTGCGCGAGGTGAAACCAGATTCTATTCCCTTGAACATGCTGAACCCAGTTGCCGGCACACCATTGGAACAAGCCAATCACCTGACACCGCAGCGTTGTTTAAAAGTCCTTTGCCTGTTCAGATTCCTCCATCCAAGAACCGAGCTCCGCATCGCCGGAGGACGTGAACACAACCTCCGCAGTCTCCAACCGTTGGCGCTCTATCCGGCCGATTCCCTGTTCGTCAATGGCTACTTGACGACACCAGGCGCCCCGGCCCCAGAAGTTTGGAGCATGATTCAAGACCTGGGCTTCACAATTGAAGTCGATTACCGGCAACCTGTAGCCGGCTGACCCGTTCGGCGAGAACAATCAGGCGATATCCAGAATTTATTGCCGCGCACCGAGACATTCAGAATACCTCTCCCCCCTAACCAGGCATACCGAACTGGATGTCCGTTGATGTTCTTGTGAGGTACTCTCTTCACGAACTAAAAGCTTTGCTCCGATCTAAGGTACCCAGCGCTGGATGATGCGGAGTTACTTCCGACAGGAAGGTTCTATTCGATTCATAAGTTGAACGGTCTTGGTCGCAAACCAAGCTCTCCAGTCCAGTTTCGTGAAGAGCCCCACCAGCGCAAGCATGAGGACTTGCGTCACCACAAAATAGCCTCCGAGATAAGCAAACACTGACCCCTCATCGACAACGACCTTCTGTGCCACTTCCATCGCCATGATCACCCACACGCTATAGGTCAGAAACCGACCGATGAAGGAGGCGGCCGCCACCGGGGCCAGGGGCAATGAGGTGAGCCCATAGGCGATAAACAGCGAGTTCGATGGCAAGGGGCTGCAGGTATACGCGAGGACAGCCCCAAACGTCAACGCACGATGCTTTTCCAGACGAGCTTTCACCAAATCAACATTCTCTTGGGTGCGCGCGCTCAACCAGCGCTTCCTGACAAGAAGATATGCCATTTTCGCAAGGGCCAGTCTCCCTGCAGTCGCCGCGGTAGCAGCCGTGAGGACAGTAAGCCATAAGTTCACGCCGGGGCGGAACACAGTCACCGTAGACACCACCATCCACGTCGGCGGCGCAAATGCGGGCAAACAATTGAAAATAAAAATGATCGCAAAGAGTGACAGCGTCGTCATTGTTCTATGGTTGCGTACCAGCGTCGGACACAAACTGTATTATAGCATTAGCGCCAAATCGCCACCAATCTCATTGGCTTCACCGATGCAAGAGCGTGCCGCATCCGCATTTGTTGAATGGTATCGCGTCACACGGTACAGCACCTGCCGTTGACCGTAAAGATCTCGTCACCAGACGAGCTGACATCAGCATGCTCTTGGATAGAACATTTGCAAGGCGCACGGTGGGCACACACAGTTGGATGGCTGAAGCCGTGTCAGACTCGCTATCGAGGGGGGAGAACCCAGATAGCACGTGGCCGACCACTGAAAGAGAAGACGGCTCGCCGGCATACAAAGCCACCCACGGTTGCTCGCCCAAGGTCCTGGCGACACCCCCTTTCTCCAGATGTTCCTGTGTCGTATCTCCCTAGATGCCAAACTGGGCGCAGCCCACTGCCACAACGAGCGTAATGGGTAACCATACAACTCGTCGGACAATTGTGCGTATCATAAGCACGACCTTCAATAGAGCGTCTGGAAGTCTCATCGACACTGCTTTATATGCGTGATCAAATCAACGGGGGGCACATCACCCTGCTATTCCCTATCGTTCTTCCCCTATCGAGCCCCGACTATTCTGAACCGCACGTCATCAGCTAGCGTATAGGCGGAAGAGTGCTCGCCAGCAAAAAGCCCACAGCGGTAGAGTCCCACCGGCCAGCCACCTGTGGGGCGACTGAGCATAAAGTAGCCGGACTGGTCGTTCATTGATGTCAGTACCTGATCCTGAGCAATGACCTGCTGTGACGCTGTCGAATCAGCTGTTTCCAACATGCAACGCGCGGCCAGCGGCACGGCATCAAACGATTCCGATACCAGCTTAAACACCAGATAAATCTCCCCTTGAATGGAGGAAAACGTATCTCCAGGGCTCACTGGGATAAAGTCATGCGCCCCGGTCGGGAAATCGTCTCGGACAACTTTAACCGCCGGAATCACAAACCGAAACCAGCTGAAATCGGAATCACGTCCCATGAGGGCTGCACTGGTGTCCACCACATGTTGCGGCTTCACGGGTGCAATTGCTTTGGCGTACAACGTCTCTGCTGAAGGCTCAGCCGACGGTACCGGCTTATCGGAATCTCCACCCGCTTTCGTTGCCTCCGCTTGCAACGTGGCCAACTCAGGAATGTGAGGGCGGACTTTATCGAGCCATCGCGCAATCTTCTCTTTCGACAACACCTTGATGCCGACTGGCAACACAATGCCCTTGTTCGTCTCTTCGAATTCGACGGCCGCATCGTAGAGTGCTTGAAAGTGCAAGAACGCGTCCTCCCACCGTTTCAATTCAACCAAACACTGACCCATTCGATAGGTACTATCCGCATAATTTTCTTCGCTCAAATCAAGATTGGACATGTTCCCAAAGACAGCCAACGCCTCTTCACACCGGTCCAGTTGCATGAGAGTAAGTCCTAGCTGGTGCGTGGCCAGCGCGTCCTTAGGGTTCAGCTCCAGCATCTTGCGATAGATCGGCTCGGCCTCCTGATATCGGCCAGCAACGAATAATTTCCAGGCACCCGCCCGAATTTCTGACCATTCTCTGAGCTGCTCCGACGTCGTACCAGGTGTCAACACTGGCGTAAACCGCCGCCCCCGCTCCATCGATTCATACAGCTGCGCCAATTGATTCCTTGCCGGAATCTCCAATGGGGACCCAGGCGGCAGCCGTTGCAACACAGTTTGTACTTCGGCCTCCGCCCCTTGATAATCCAAAACATCGAACTTCGCCCGCGCCAGAGCTAATCGCCAGCTCAGAATATCCGGCATCAATTGAACGGCCTGTTTGAATGACTCGAGTGATTCTTCGAGCCGATCGATCTTCCGAAGATCTTGAGCTAACCGAAAATGGACCAGTGGATCGTGGAGATCAATTTGGGCCATGTGGCGCAGTTCCGCAATTGCCTCACTGTCCTGCCCCCACCACACCAAGACACTCCACTTCGCCCAACGAACATCCATCATCGCAGGCTGTGTGGAGAGAATTAGATCGTAAGCTTGCACGGCTTCCTTGGGTCCTCGAAATGTGGCCAAGATATCGCCCCGTAACTTATGCAACCTCATCGATTCCGGACTAGCCGGATTAACCTCAATCACTCGCTGCAAAAGTTCCAGCGCCGCCAGCGGCGCCCCACTCTCCCACACAGTTTGGGCCTGGTCGGCGATTTGTTCTGCAGACAGGATAGGCGCCCCTTCTGCTGAGGCGAGCGATGCCATTGTCACAACCAGCGCCAGAGCGACGGCGAGGGACACAATAAAAAATGAAATGCCTTGTCGTCTGAGAGGACTGTGCATATCAGCTTGAAAGCCATCTACGTGTTTGCATCATGCCACACATCTGTCGGAACTCACTATACCAAGAAGCAACTCTTTATACGTATCAAACTCACCCTCAGAATTTCCCTTGCTCGTTCAATTGGCTCTATGCTATCAGCCATACGGTCCTGATTCTGTCATGTTTGACATTATCCTCTACCAGCCAGAAATTCCGCCCAATACCGGCAATATCATCCGCCTCTGCGCCAATACCGGCGTAAGGCTCCATCTCGTCAAACCGCTGAGCTTTTCGTTGGATGATAAACAACTGGTGCGGGCAGGATTGGACTATCACGAATTCGCTACGATCAGTGTCCATAACAGTTGGACCGAGTGTTTAGATCGTTTCAAGAATCGACGCTTGTTCGCCATTTCAACCAAAGGCACACAGCGCTACGATCTGGCCGAGTACGCGAAAGATGATGGCTTTGTGTTTGGTCCAGAAACGAAAGGGTTGCCGGTAGCCTTACTCGAATTCTTTCCCACGGAACGGCGTCTCCGGCTGCCCATGCAGCCCCACAGCCGCAGCTTGAATCTCTCGAATGCTGCGGCTGTGGTGATCTATGAAGCATTGCGGCAGATTAAATTTGGAGATTGCCGATAGCGCGAGGGCGGCTTCCCGTGTTTGCCTTTCTTTCTTGACCACAACGCCTGATCTGCTACTCTGACATCACAACAACTTCGGTCGGCCATATCATGGGAGATACAGCGTGATTTTCGTGACGGGCGGCGCTGGCTATATCGGATCTCACACTTGTGTCGAACTGCTTCAGGCTGGACATGCCGTGACCGTCTTCGACAATTTCAGCACCAGCCATCCCGAGTCGCTCGAAGTTGTGCAGCGGATCGCCGGAAAGCCGCTCTGCCTGATTCGTGGCGACATCCGAGACCAACCGGCACTGGTGACCGCGCTGCGCAACAGCGGCGCGCACGCGGTGATCCATTTTGCTGGCCTCAAAGCCGTCGGCGAGTCAGTCCAGCAGCCGCTGCCCTACTACGACAATAATGTCATGGGCTCATTACGCCTGCTGGAAGCAATGAGTATCTGTGGAATCAAAGCCTTGGTCTTCAGCTCATCTTGCACAGTGTACGGGAATCCGCAACAGTTGCCTGTGACGGAAGATCACCCACTCTCCGCAGCCAGTCCTTATGGACAGACCAAATTGACGATCGAGCACATGCTTCGCGCCATGCTACGCAGCGACACCTCATGGCGCATTGGAATTCTCCGTTATTTTAATCCCGTTGGTGCGCATGCGAGCGGATTGATCGGTGAAGATCCTCAAGGTACACCTAACAACTTAATGCCCTTCGTGGCACAGGTGGCGATCGGCCGCCGCCCTCATGTGAACGTATTTGGCAACGACTACGCCACTCCTGACGGCACCGGGGTGCGTGACTACATTCATGTCGTCGATCTTGCCATCGGACATCTCAAAGCGCTCGAAGCACTCGGACGATGGACACAACCGACTGAATGCCTGACGGTGAATCTCGGCACCGGTAAAGGCTATAGCGTGCTGGATATCGTGCGGGCGTTTGAACAAGCCAGCGGGAAACAGGTCCCTTACAAGATCGCGCCTCGCCGGTCCGGCGATGTCGCTGTCTGTTATGCCGATCCCAGCAAGGCCTCGACACTCCTTGATTGGCGGGCAACGCGTGGGCTTTCAGAGATGTGCGCCGACACCTGGCGTTGGCAGAGTCTCAATCCACAAGGGTACCATTCATCCCCCAACCGGCGTAAGCTGTGACAGCACTCCATCATTGCACCCAACAATTGTCGAGCCGGTCGTAGAGTTTATGGTACAGGGACCGACTAGTCCGACTGAAGAGACCCTATTGCCGCCCTGTGCCCCATCGACGATGGAGAAACCGTTCTACGGGTGCAAAGAGCGTCTTATCCACGGCCAGCCCGATCATGACGATGACCAACATCACCCCGATCACCTGATCCATCGCATTCAATTCCCGTCCATAATGGAGTAAGTGGCCCAAACCGAATCCGGTGAGGATCGTCACATAAATTTCCGCCGCCATCAGCGATCGCCAGGCAAACGCCCAGCCCTGCTTCATGCCGCTCAAGAGAAAGGGAAGTGCGGCAGGCAGAATCACATGAGTCCAGGTGTGGAACCCGGACGATCCCATGCTACGGGCTGCGCGGCTATAAATCGGGGGAATCGTCCGTACGCCGGTATCTGTGGCGATGATGAGAGACCATAACGTTCCCATCACCACAACGAACAGCATGGCTGCTTCTGTCTGTCCAAACCAGAGTAGCGCTAGGGGCACCCAGCACACGCTTGGAAGCGTTTGAAGGCCCAATGCGAGAACCCCGATCGTATCTTGTGACCATCTGAACGACGCGGTCAGAAGGCCCAATGGAAGGCCAATGAAAATTCCCAGTCCGTATCCAATCAGAAGGCGGCGTACCGTTACAAGGGTGGATTCCAGCATCGTCCCGTCTTCAAGAGAAGACCAGAGGTAGATGAAGACGCTCGACGGCGATGGTAGCAACAGTGGAGACCAGATGTGTGCGTTCACAGCCAGTTGCCACATACCAATCAGACATGCAAAAAAGATGGAGGCCACCGCCCAACGTGCAATCATCCCGCAACCTCGCTTTGCACGTAGCCTTTCAAAACGCGGGTGATCTCCGTTGAATACCGGGCGAGATCTACACTGTTGATGTCGCGTGGGCGAGGCAGAGGAATTGAGAACTCTTCCCTGATTCGTCCGGGATTCGGCGAGAACAAGATAACCCGATCGCCGAGGCACACAGCTTCACGCACGTTATGCGTGACAAACACGATCGTCTTGCGATGCTGGGTCCAAATACGCTGAATGTCTCCGTACAGCTGTTCGCGGGTCAGTGCGTCCAGTGCCCCGAAGGGCTCGTCCATCAAGAGCACCCCGGGGTTCGGCGCCAGCGACCTGGCCAAGGCCACGCGTTGTCTCATGCCACCGGAGAGCTCATGCACGTTCGAGTGCATGAATCGCTTCAGCCCGACGAGTTCCAAAAAATACTCGGCCTTTTCATGGCGCTCCGCGGAACTCAATCCATTGACAAGCTTGAGTCCGAACAAGACATTTCCCAGTACTGTCAGCCATGGAAACAGCGCCGCCTCCTGAAACATCATCAGTCGATGCGGGCCCGGCCCACTGATAGGCTGGCCATCTGCTTGGACCGTTCCACCGTCTGGCCGGTCGAGCCCTGCGATCAAATTCAAGAGAGTAGACTTGCCGCAGCCGCTCGGACCAACCAGACACACAAACTCGCCTTCGGCAATGCGAAGCGTCACGTCATCAAGCGCCTGCACATGCAGCGAACTGGTTTGAAATGACTTCGAGATATGTTCCAACACAAGTTTCGTGGGAACTGCCTCCGTAGAAGGGGCTGGACTCTCCATCCTCATTGCAGCCTTTCAATGAGCCGCGCTAAATCCGGCGTGGTACGCATAAACCCCGCACGCTGCGCGTTGTTCATCAATTGTTGAAACTCCTCGGTCGACACATCCGAGCGCAGCATGATACGGTTCCACGCGTGCGCAATCAACTCTGCTGACATCTTGGCCTGTGTTTCTACGGACAGCTCTTCCAGCACCATCTTTTGGGCCTCCTTGGGATGCGCGAGAATCCATTGCGTGAGCTCTCGGTGGGCTTGGACAAACTTCCTCACCACTTCTGATTTGGCCTTGACGAACTTCACCCCTGACATAAGAACTGTGACACTGTCCTTCGACTGTTCAACCAGCACCTTACCTCCTGCTTCACCTTCAAGGCGGGACACCCAGGGCTCAATCGTCCAGACCGCGTCGAGCTTGCGCTGTTGAAAGAGCGCGATCTGATCCGGATTAGGTGTTGGAATGACAACGGCGTCCCCGCCGGTTTGCGTAATCCTCAATCCGCCGTTGGCTAGCCAGGCACGGCAGGCAATGTCTTGGGTGTTCCCAAGTTGGGGCGTCGCGATCGTCTTCCCTCGAAAATCTGCCGGCTGTTTGAGCTGAGAGTCCCCTTGGACCACTAATGCCGCGCCGCCTGCCGCAGCACCGGCCAGAAATCGAATCTCCTCTCCATTCGACTTTGTGTAAGCATTCAACGCAGGATTCGGCCCCACATATGTCAGATCGATCGAACCGGCTAAGATCGCCTCGATAGCACTCGGACCGGCATTGTAGACATACCATTCAATTTTGACATCTTTGCCGAGACGCTCTTCAAACCATCCCTTTCCTGTGCGGGAAAGATGGTGCGCCACCACTCCTTGCACATGAGTGACGTTCGGGAAATGGCCAACTCTGATTGTGTCCGCGACTGCAATCGATTGGGTCGTGCTGACAATCGCCACTACTCCAAGAATCGCTAGAGAACGTTGCCATTTACTTACCCGCATCGCCTTCAATCCTTTCCAATAAAATATATACCTGACTATTTCGATCTGTATTCAATAGATTTAGTTATACGTAATCCTGTATTACTTTGTCAACACGCACATTTAGAAATAACTACAGCTATTTCAGCAGAAAATAGACTAAACCCCAAGAAAGTTGACATCTCAGTCAACCACAGTGTCATGAGACATTATAATTGACATAAGTATAGTATTATTGCTAGACATGACGGCATGAGACATCCACGCCAACAACCTGAGGCCTCACCCCAGTTTTCCAATCACCTGAAATCGTTCCGCACTGCGAGGAACTTCTCACAGGGAGAACTCGCCGGCCGAGCGGGCATGACCAGACAAGCCGTGTCTTCCATCGAGTCAAACCGCTACTTGCCGACTACGGCTGTCGCGCTCCGGCTTGCGTCCGTCTTATCATGCCGCGTCGAAGACCTTTTCAGTCTTGCTTCGATCAACGACAGTATTGAGGGCACGCTGATTGGTCACCTCCCCCAAACTCGAGACAAAATTCAGCCCATCCGCGTCAAAGTCTCAACTGTTGGAAAGCGGACGATCGTTCGCCCCGTCATCGACTTGGGCGCGCAATTCTCTTTCACCGTACCTGCCGATGGATATGTTACGGACGGGCACGGCCAATTGTCCGGCACCACCGTCCGCGTCACACTCTCGCGCGACCGGATGGCCATCCAGCAGGAAATCTGCGTGGCAGGATGCGACCCAGCGATTTTTCTGGCCGGCGAACACCTTCGTCGTCACAAAGACCGGACCACCGTCGTCGGCTGGATGATGGGGAGCATGGCGGCCCTGCAATCTTTGCAGCGCGGCGAAGTGCATGTGGCGGGGATGCATCTCTTTGACCCAGTGAGCGGCGAATCAAACCTGCCATTTCTCAGGCAGGCACTGAACAAATCACGCTACGAGGTGGTGACGTTTGCACTGTGGGAAGAAGGATTCCTCGTTCGCCCCGGCAATCCGTTGTCTATTCGCTCAGCTGCTGATCTTGCCGAACCAAGCGTGACGCTCGTCAATCGGGAAGAAGGCTCCGGGGCCAGACTGTTGCTCGATCAGCGGTTACGAGCCGCCGGGGTGACACACACGCAAGTTCGAGGGTACGACCGGATCGTCTCGACGCATTTTGACGTTGCGAGAGCCATCGCAGAACGCCACGTCGATGTCGGAATCGGCATTCGATCCGCGGCGCAATATTTCGAATTGGACTTCGTTCCACTTCAAGCGGCGCGTTACGACTTGGTGGTGCCCAAGGCCTACCTAAAATGCCACCCGGCATTGATGCACTTATTTGACACACTGGCGAGTCGTCCATTCAGAAAGGAAATTGAATCACTTGGCGGCTATGACACCAGCGAAATGGGAAAGGTCCAAGCCTTGCGCGGTGGCTGATCGCTTATGGCGTCAGACAGAACATGATCACGAGAGAGGCCGATCTTAACTTGCGACTGCAGAAAAGAAGGGAACGTCAATGGCGAGGAAACATCTTTACTGCACCCTTCTGTTAGCCATGTTCATCGTCCCAGAAATCGGTTTAGTCCACGCCGTCGAATGTGGTGAACTGGTTCAGAAGGAAGGGAAATGGGAGTTCAAGAACACAGACGACCCGGTGCTCAAATTCATGCATGACAAGCACTTGATCACCGACGAAGGCTCTTTTAAAGCCACGGAACGCACCGAAAAAAACTGGATCGAACCGGCTGATGCCGTCCTCAATCGGCGACAGAATAGTAAATGGAACTGCCACCTCAAAACTGGGTTGCACTTGCCGGACTGGATCGATCTCGCCCTCGAAAACCGAACCCGATTTGAGTCGGTCGGCCGTCCATGGCGCGCTGACCAGGTGGTCGGCAATGGCGCAACGGACGCTCAAGTCGCGCTCCGATCTCGGCTGCGAGTCGGCTTAGGAGGCGACGGCCCGTTCCGGTTTCTCTTTGAAGGTCAGGATTCGCGTTCTCTACTGAACGGAGACCGAGGAGATTTTCGAGATACGACAACCGTCAATGAATTCGACATCCTTCAATTACTGGGCTCGTTAACTGTGAAGAATGTCCTGGGAACCGGACTGCGAACCGACGTCCATTTCGGACGTATGACGATGAACTTCGGGCAGCGTCGGCTGATCGCGCGAAATGATTTTCGGAATACCTCGAATGCATTTGATGGGCTCCATTGGCAACTCAAACAAGATCAAACGTGGCTGCTCCGAGCCTTTTTGGTGGAACCCGTCATCCGAGATTTCGTAACCCTCGACCGGCAAAACAACAAGTCGCTCTTTTGGGGCACCTATGTGGAAAGCCGGCATTTCCCCTGGCTTCAACTTGACGCATATTACCTCGGGCTCAACGATATTCGATTGGCGAATGTCGCCACCCACCGGACCTACTCGACGTTCGGAGGCCGTCTCTACAAAGACCCCAAGCCGGGAGAACCGGATTACGAGATCGAGACCGCTTGGCAGATTGGGACCAAAGGCGCGACCGATCACTTCGCGCATTTTCAACATGTGGAACTCGGTTATACCCTCAATGCTCGGTGGACCCCTCGACTCCTGTTTCAGTTCGACTATGCCAGCGGAGATCACAAGCCCGGCGATAGCCAGAACGACGGGTTCGACACCTTATTCGGCGCCCGACGATGGGAGTACGGGCCGACCGGGATCTTCCTTCCGTTTTTCAGAACGAATCTCATTTCCCCCGGATGGCGGCTGGTCGTCACACCGGCGCCAAACGTCATCGTGCAAGTAAAACATCGCGTCTGGCATCTCGCGCAAAGCAAGGATTTCTTCGGCAGTTCTGGTCTGCGGGATATTACCGGAAACTCTGGTAGTGCTCTTGGACACGATGTCGAACTTCAGACCCAGTATGCAATGAGCGCGAACCTGGACTTCGATGTCGGGTACGTCCATTGGTTCAAGGGCTCATATTTCGACAGTCCCGCCATCCTGAGCCAAATGCCACCCAGCGGGAACAACGATAGCGATTACTTTTATGTTCAAATGCAGATCAGGATCTAGAAAGGGTTCGTTATGATACAGAAATCTGTGGCATGGTGTCTGTTCGTTATCGCCACAATAGCGGCCCCCCCGGTGTGTGCCGAGCATGTTCTTGTGGCCGTGGCGGCCAATTTCAATCTGCCCTTTCGTGAGATCGCAACGGAATTTGAACGGGCAACTGGTCATCAGGTCCGTGTGGTCTCGGGCGCCAGCGGTGCGTTCTATGCGCAGATCAAAAACGGCGCACCCTTCGACGTGTTCTTCTCCGCCGATAGGGATCGACCCAAACTCTTAGAAGAGGAGGGTCTTGGAGTCAAGGATTTCCGCTTCACCTATGCTATCGGCCGTCTCGTCCTGTGGAGCCCCAATGCCGCTCTGATCAAGGGAGGAGAGACGTTGCGCTCCAAGACCTTCAAGCGGCTAGCCGTGGCCAATCCCAAGACCGCACCCTACGGTGTGGCAGCCATGCAGACGATGCAAAATCTGGGACTCTGGGACAGCCTCAAGTCCCAGCTGGTCATGGGGGAGAGTCTCGGTCAGACCATGGGGTTTATCGAATCCGGCAATGCACAGTTGGGATTTGTCGCGCTCTCCCAGGTGCTGGACCCAAAGATCAAGGGAACGGGCAGTCGCTGGGAGGTTCCGACTGATGCGCATGCACCGATTACCCAAGACGTAATTTTGCTAGTGAAGGGAAAAGACAATCCGGCTGCCAAATCACTGATGGAGTTTGTCACTGGAACGCAGGCGAAGAACATTATTGCCCGGTATGGCTATCTCTTGAAATAGCGAGCCTCGTGTACGTAAGAGGGACAGTATGACAGATCTCGATCTCAGTGCACTGTGGGTCAGCGTGCAACTGGCAACCACGACAGTGCTCGTCTTGCTACTGGTAGGCACCCCCCTCGCCTGGTGGCTAGCCCATACCCGTTCGCCGTTTAAGCCAGCCGTGGAGGCGCTGGTGGCCTTGCCGATCGTGTTGCCACCCACGGTCCTTGGATTTTACATCCTCATCGCGCTTGGCCCACATGGACCGCTCGGCCAGCTGATGCAGCTCAATCTAGCCTTCACATTCACAGGTCTGGTCATCGCCTCAGCCTTTTACTCGATGCCCTTCGTGATCCAGCCTCTTCAAGGCGCGTTCGAAGCCGCCGGCAAGGCTCCACTGGAGGCCGCCTGGTCGCTCCGCGCGTCACAGTGGGATGCCTTTCTGACGGTCATATCCCCCATCGCATTGCGCGGCTATATCAGCGCCATTGTGCTCGGCTTTGCCCATACGATGGGAGAGTTCGGAGTCGTCCTCATGGTGGGCGGCTCCATTCCCGGTCAGACACGAGTGCTTTCCACCACCGTCTTTGAGCATGTCGAAGCCATGGAATACGGCCAGGCCCATGCGCTCTCGGCGTTCCTGCTGATCTTTTCGTTTGTAGTTCTGCTGACCGTCTACATCCTCAACCGCCGATTTCCCATTCACGCCTCATGAGTCGCCTCGTCGCACAATTCGACGTACGCTACCCGACGTTTCACTTGCGCCTCGATCTGGACATCCCGACATCTGGCATCACCGTGTTATTCGGGCCTTCCGGTTCCGGCAAAACGACCTTGCTGCGATGTTTGGCTGGGTTGGAACGTGCGCCCTATGGGTTCATGCAATTTGGCGATACGGTCTGGCAAGATGAAACCACCGGGCGGTATCTCCCCCTTCAGACCAGACCGATCGGCTACGTCTTCCAAGAGCCTCGCCTCTTTCCCCATTATAATGTTCGTTCAAATCTCTTGTACGGCTACAACCGCATCCGCCGCGACACGCGCCGCATTGCGATCGACCAGGTGGTGGAGATTCTGGGAATCGGTCCTTTGTTGGAACGCCGCACCCATCGGCTTTCCGGGGGCGAGCAACAGCGTGTGGCAATTGGACGAGCCCTACTGACCAGTCCCAGCCTCCTCCTGCTCGATGAGCCACTGGCCTCGCTGGATATTCAGCGCAAGCAAGAGATCCTCCCCTTCATCCACCGTCTTCACCACGAACTGGCCATCCCGGTGATCTACGTCAGCCACGCCATCAGCGAAATTCTCCAACTCGCGGACCGACTTGTCCTCTTGAAAGACGGCTCACTCATGGGAGTGGGTACGCTCAACGAGATGTTGACCTCCTTGCAGTTCCGCGGAAGTTTTGGGTCACACCGCGTCGGCGCGGTCTTAGATGCCAAGATTGTCGGGCATGAACCACAGTACGGACTCACACAGCTCGATTTCTCAGGTCAACGACTCTTAGTGCCACTTCAACCATCAGCCATTGGACAACCGGTGCGTGTGCATATCCTGTCCAGCGATGTCAGCCTCGTGATTGGCAGATCCACCCTCCCGACTAGTGTGCTGAATGTGTTAGAGGCAACCGTTCAAGAGATCCGTGAAATCAGCCAGTCCTCGGTGGAGGTCCTCTTGGATATCGGGGCACCGCTCATCGCGGGTATTACTCGCAAATCCCTCATGACCTTGGGAATTAAACCCGGAGACTCGGTCTTTGCCTATATCAAGACTGTGGCGCTGAACGAGGAGGTCACGGACTAACCCCCTCTTCCAATTTCTGTGGATATCTCTGTGTACAACGATCGTTCCTCTGTAGAATATCGTTGTAACCATCACAATAACGACCTTCTTGCCTAATTATTGATCATAGAAACAAACTCTCCGCCTTCCACTTTATGTTGCGGTATTTTTCCGATTGAAGATCAAACCATTTAATCTTAGAAGATAGGAACGCAGTGTGAGCCGTCCCTACAAATCCTGAGATAAAAATCCCGGACTAGGCTTACCAATTATGCACAGGCACCTTGAATGTTTCATGAAAACATGAAAAATCCCGCTTGACAGCAGTATATTAAATGATGTATCCATTGGTTACATCATGAAATCGCTAGATCTCAAAGGCATTCGAGAGAGATTAGGACTCACGCAGCAACAGCTTGCGGATGCCCTCCAAACCACCCGCGTCACCGTTGCACGGTATGAGGCCGGCATGAGGCGGATTCCCGGTATCGTTTCCGTCGTGCTGGAACAACTGCAACACAAGGCCACGATCCCGATGGCCGGAATAGTCGCAGCTGGTTCTCCTATTGATCCCATCCCACAATCAGAGCTGATTAACATTCCTTCCAGCATGCTGCAGGGCGGCGAGATCTTTGCCCTCCGCGTCAAGGGAGAGTCCATGAAAGACGATGGCATTCTCCCGGGTGACCTGGTGGTGGTACGGAAACAAGAGACGGCAAGGAACGGACAAACCGTCGTGGCACTCGTGAATCGGGAAGCCACGATCAAGACCTATTTCAAGAAAGACCGGCACATTGAGCTGCATCCAGCCAATACGGCGATGCAATCCATTATTGTCCAGCCCTCGGATGAATTTCACATCGAAGGCATACTGATCGGCGTGATCCGGCATTATGCAGTTTAATCGGATGCACAACAACTGAGTGTAGACATAAAGCACCACAGGAATCTTACTGGATAGCCTTCAAACAGTCAGAACAGCAGGATGCTCAAAATGGCTATCCGGCAAGGCCACAACAAACGAAGAGGCGAGACATACGCTTCGGTACGTTGAACCTCTGAGCGATGCGAGAACGCAGCTGGCAGACATTTTCAGCATCTTGCTAACCAGGAGGTCGATATGACGACAATGGAACATCCCCTCACACTGGCACGCAACCGATTGATGGATTTAGAACGAGTCGTGGAAATGCTGAACGAACAGCTCCATGCCTTACAGAAGGAATTACGGCAGGCCAAGAGCTGGTCGGCTGAGGGGCAACTGCGAAACAACGTGATCAGCCTGCGCCGCAATCGTCTCTTCATGTCGGCAATCTGCGACCAACGCATTCGCCCAAACACCAAGGAAGTGCCTTATGGTACTACATGAATCTCGCATTGAATCTGTGGTGGCCGGTCCTTGTTCCGATTGCGGACTGTTTGTTGAACGGCGAGCCGAGTCGATCGACGGGTTTACTCACTCGACCGTCCAGCTCTGCGCAGCCTGCTGGAATGCCTATCGGCAGCGGCAAGTCTTTGCCGGGGGCTGTTGCGGGTAACGGAGCGTGCCTCCTCTTCCAATCCTCATGGCACTGAGCTACAGTGTGGGCACGCCCCCGTAGCTCAGTTGGATAGAGCAGCGGTTTCCTAAACCGCGGGTCGTACGTTCAATTCGTATCGGGGGCACCAAACTTCTCCCCTTCACTGACGCCGACTTCCGCAATCTCAGGCTTGCCGTTCCTCTCTCCCACCGAACCCACAGTCACGGTTTCTGTCACGGTTCCGTTGGAAACCGACTCCGGTTTCACCCCTGGAGCTTTTCGTTCACCGTTCTCCAGCACCCCTTTCCCAAACCCAGCCACACCTTCCACCGCGGCCTTCAGGTGCGATGGGCTCAGGTGGGCATAGCGTTTCACCAAGGCCGTCGTCGAATGCCGCAACAGGGCTGCAATGGTACTCTCGTTGTGCCCTGTCATCGCCAACCGACTGGCGAAGGTATGCCGGAGATCATGCCAGGTGGCCCATTCAATCCCGGCCTTCTCAACCGCTGGCATCCAGACACGCGAATAGAAGTTCCGGGCATCCAGGGGCGTGGCGGGATTCTCCGATGGGAACACCCACTTCGACCGCTGCCAGGAATCCAGGCTTCGCAGAATCGCCTTGGCTTCTTCATTCACATGGGCATATTGCACCCCACCGGCTTTCGTTGTCGGCAAGGTCAGAATGCCCCGCTCCAGATCCACTTCTTTCCATTGCAAGCGGAATTGTTCCGCCTGGCGCAGGCCAGTCAAAATCGCCAGCCGTGCCCATGGCCCATGAACCGGCCCGAGCTTATCCAGCAACAACGCTTCCTCCTCCATCGAGAGGAACCGGGTCTTTCCCTTCGGCTCCTTGAACATCTTCAGCTTCGAGACGGGATTACTCACCAGCTTCCCCTCTCTCACCACGAGATTGAGCACATGGCGCAACCAGGCCATATACCGATTCACCCGCTGCGGCGTCATCACTTTGTCCGGCTCTCCGGCCTTTCCCTCAGCAATCACCGTGGCCAACAGGGATTGCCGGGCCTCCTCCAGAGCCGTCACCGTCACCGCATTGAGCCGTCTGCTCTGGAAATACTGCTTCCACCAGGCTCCGAAGTACTGCTCTTCCACCTGGGACTTGGGCTTCTTTGCCGTGATCGTCAACAGATACCGGTCAATCACCGCGTCAACCAACTCATACCCGCCATGCTGATACCGTTCAGGAAAGAACCGGCCTTCTTTCTGCTCCAGCTTGGCTTTCTCGTAAAACTCCCGCGCTTTGGTCTTGTTGGGAAAACTCCCAAAGCGTCGCTCCCTGCCGTCATGATAGAGCCGCACATACCACACCAACTTACCGGTCGAGTCCGGCCTACTCAGCAAGCCCCGATCTTTGCGCCCTGCTCGCGCCATCGCTCACCGTCCTTTCCGGCTCACCATCGGAGCCTGTTTAAAATGTGCCTCCAGCAAATACCGAATGAAGCCGCTGGCCGTCGTACCTTCCTGCCGCAAGGCATCGAGCTTGGCCTTGATCGGCTCCGGCACCTGAATCAACAACCGCACCATCTTCATGTTCTCACCCCCTTTCCTCGGATGATAAGCATAACTATCATATGATATTTAACTATGTCAACTGCTATTTGACGCTGAGGCCGGAATCCTGCTAGCTTTCCGGGTATGGCACGCACCCCACCAGAAGGCACCGGAGCCTGGAACTTCCGGGACATCCCCCGAGGGCTGATGAATCGGGTCAAGATGGCCGCAGCCTACGAAGGGAAAACCGTCAAAGACTTCTTGGTTGAGCTAGCCGAGGCTAGACTTCAGGAGTTAGAGCGAAGAGGGATTCTGCCCAAGTCCAAGTAACCAATCGTGACAAGCGCGAATAGCCCCCGTTTATCCCTCGTGCAAGGAATGACTTTCTAAGGCCTGCTGCGGTTCTGCTCGCAGGGGCATGATTCCTCCGCGATCGACAATCACTCGCACCTCGCGGCCTCGATAGAGCTCCAAGGATTGCGGAGAACGCCCGAATCCACGATCAAGAAGACTTTCTGCCGCCCGACACGCCACCGCTTCGTTCTGGCTTTCCAACAATTCCCGTAACCGTTCAATTGCCCTTGGGCCATGTTCGCGGGCGAGTTCCTTGACTTCAGCCGCCACCCGAGGCCGTCCGCCCGGATTTCCGCTGGTCCCTGGCCGCCAGGCCGTCGCTGGCACCCGGCTCTGTATTGGCTTGTTCTCAGGTCGGTCATTCATGCGAGGCCTCCAGTCTTCTGCCATCGTATCCATGTCGTTTCACGTCCCAAGCTGCTAGAACATGACCGTGCGCGTCGGTTTTTCCAACTGCAAGGATGATCAACAGCGGCAACTGCTGGCCGTCCGTAAGACAGACGGTCCATTTCCCCTCATCCCATCGGCATTCCTTCACGGTTCCGGCTTCCCGCTCGTCACACCCGCCACGAAGTTTGCCGGTGCGGTCCCGATAGGCCACAAGCCAACCGGAGCAAATGGGGGGCTGCGGGGGTGCGTCCGGTTGCATCACCGGTATCACCGGTGTTTGTAAGATAAGAGAGCTGCCTGAAATTATTGGGTTGTTGCAGGACGGCTCATTGTGTTGCATATCCCGATGACTCGGTGGCAGAGACGTTCTGTAGGCCATCTCTCCCTACTCCTGAACACCGGTGATAGTGGTGATGGGCAGATCTTGCTCGATGACCTGTTCAACGGCCCGCCGGTCGAGCTTCAAGACACGCTTGGTTTTTCCGCCGATGCAGGACGTGATCGTGTTCCGCCCCTCTTCGCACTGGGACAGGCCTTCCTTTGCAAAATCCCGCTTGAGCCGGTCGAGGCTTGTTGCAAACGGATGCCCAGCCTCGCGCGAGAACATCGCCACGGCCCGATAGCTCGATTCTGGCAGCAGGTACACGAAGTCCACGTCGGCCCATCCGATAATCTCACCCACCATGTCCGCCGGGTACGGATCCTCTCGCGAGCGCAGCCGGACTTTACCCTGCGCGAGCACCGCCGCAAGCGTGGTCAAGAACTGCCTCGTCGGGCGCAGTTCCTCAACTAATCCAGCTTGCGCCGCGCCCAGGTGGCACAACGCGGCCCAGCCCTCTTCTCGAATCTTCGCCGCCTCGCTGGGCGACACCGCGCCCACTTCTTCCGCAAACTGAAGCCCGCAGTCGAAGCCGATCCAGCAATGGGCCACGGCTTCAGATACGCGCATGTGTTCACCCGCCGAGGTGGCCCGTTCGCGCGCCGCCTCGAATGAATCGGCCAGCAGCGCCGGAAGGCTCGGCATTTGTGGCGCCAGCCATTGTAGGTAGCCTGCCATCGCGTGGGACAAGAGCTGCTTGTTGTGCTGAGCGGCTGTGAGTGCAGGGAGATTGACGCCTTCACGGTGCAGTTCAACGAAGAGCACACGCGCGAGGAGACTCTGCCCAGCCGGGTGCTGCTCGCCGGTCGATACAATCATGCCGCGAGGTGGAAACCCTGGCCGTTCGGAGAGATCCGCGCGCAATCGCCCGCGGCCCGCGAGGTTGCCCTGCGCGCGCAAGAGTCGCGCCGCTTTGGTGTCGAGTTCCCGCGCATCGAGCGCGCTTGGAGCCCAGTCGTCAATCACGAACGGCGCATCTTTCAAGAGGAAGGCGCGCCGCTCCAACTGGTTCGCCGTCGAGCTCCAGGGCGTCAAGTTCGTGCGATCAAAATTGCCGAAGTGGGACAGGAAGAGGGCGACTATGGTGGACTTCAGCGACCCGGTTTGTCCTTCGATCCACAGGGATAGGTCGAGCGGCTTCGCAGATGCCAACGGCGCGCGATAGGTGCCTGCCCACAGCAGCGTCGTCACCGATAACGGCGCGACGTGCAGCAGATTCAGGGATGCGCGAACGGCCTCGCGGATATTCGATGGTGTGGCGGGTAGCACATAGCGCGCGAGGTCCGGGCCAAGGTCAACCTCGCAGCGAGGCGCCGCACCGCATCCGATCGCGCCGCCTGCATGCAGGTAGTGGAACTGTCCATCAATCTCGCGCCACCCGGTATGGGTGAACACTTGGCGCCGAGGCGCACCGGGCGAAAGATGTTGAATCGCCTCGCGCAAGTAGTCCTTGCACGTTGACCCGGCCCGAACAATGGCCCGCACCCCGTAGTGCTCCGTCACCCACGTCATTGACGCGAATTTTGCAACGGGGACACGCGCCGGAGGCAAGGCCTCGCCCGTATTGAGGCGCCCACTCAAGAGAAACGCCCGCGTCACCTCCGCGCCATCATCGAGCGCGATTTCCTCCGTCACAGTCGCCGAAAAATTGCACAAGGGTTCCGTCACGGGGCCGTCTTTGGTCTGCTTCACGCGCACGATTCGCCCACCTTCGATCCGGAACGGTCCAGGATTCGGCGCCGCAGCCATCACGTCGGGAGCCGTCGCCATCCATTCCAACACTCGCTCCGGTCCCCAAGCGGCGAGCAAATCGTCAAAACCGGTCTTGTCCAGTCCGCCCAGCATTGGAAGATCGACCGCCACAGCGCGAGCCCCGCGTTTCTTCAATTCGGCCCTCAGACCGCGCCGAGCAGCAGCCACGCTGTCATTGGTGGCGCAATCGCTATCGAAGATCACGACGACCTTGCGCCCATCCCACTTCACACAATCAAAATCTGGAATGACGCCCTTGTCGTCAACCCTTGCCCCTGAGGGATCGACCGTCTTGCCGATCGTGCCCCGCCAGTTCCACACGCCGGAGATTGCACACGCGAGAAATCGAGGCTGCGCGCTGTCGTGCCGTACGAGTCGATACGACGCCACCAGCTTTTTGAGACCCTCGACAAGAACAATTGGGACAGTGGTATCGTTCAACGCTTCCGCCGATTCATCCGGCCCGAACAAGAGCATGTTTGGGCGGCCTGGTGGGGCAAGATACTTCTGCTTCGGCTTGCCGTTTTCCATCGGCGGATGATCACGCCTGAGGTGGTGCTCACGGGGCTTTGAGTCGCCCGGCCAGTAGATCGGGAACACAATGCCCGCGTAGTCTTCGCGGGCTGTTCGCCCGACAAGATCCGCACCCTCGATGCTATTGACCCGCCGCAAGCCGAATCGCTCAGCCGTGGCCTGGTCGATCCACGAGTCATGCTCCAGTGTATTGAGGTCTTGTGGTGTTAGCGTCATGATGTTTGCTCCTCCGATTTCGCCGGACGCCGTAGCGCAGCGAGCACCTCTTCAACTCGAAACCGGATTCCCCGGCCTTTAACGCCACACTGGTATGAGGGGATGATCCCTGCTTTCGACATGCGAAAAGCCGTTCCCTTCCGAAGGACGCCAAGTTTTTCAAGTTCGTCCGCCGTAACAAGGCGATGGTCGCCAGTCATACGCTCCTCCTTTCATGCGGGGTAACTTGCCGTGCGTGCGGATGCACATCCTTCTAGTAAAAAGGAGTAGCGGACAAAGTCGCGGAGTTTGTTCTCGATGTAAGTTAGCGAATGTGCTGAAGATTCTTGATAAAGTCTTGACCGTACGGGCACGAATTGGGGCATTCGCGCCCATGGTCAGGGCAGTTGAACTGCTTGAGGGTGGTAGCTAGTAACGTACTCTCGATGGGTTTATGAGAGCGTCTGGAGGTGCTGATCTTTTTTCGGAATAAGATGAGATGGACCCGTTCAACGGACTCGCGAACGGAAGATTCTGTAGGCACTGGACCTTGAACCCGGCGTTTTGGCATTGCGCCCGAGCGTTCGTAGATCGCAATCCAACGATACGGAATACCATGATCAAAATGCTGTTGAAAACGACGATAGTCCCGCTCGACATTCTGTTTCCAGATAGACGACGGTTTCCGGTGGCTTTGCGGTAGTTGCTTAAGACATTCTGTGACGGCTTTTTTGAACTCTTCCGTCAAGGGTGTAAGGGCATTCGGCTTCACCTGAGAGAGATCCAGGTGAATCGTCATGAGAGGTGGAGAGGTTTGGAGGCGTTTAGGCAAACTGGGAAGTTGGTAGAGAGTTCCGCTCTCAGAAGGATAGACCTTTGCGGTTTTGGGGAGGACATGAAATTGGACGGCAGGAGAGAAAGAAGTTTTCCAGTTGGTTTCTACTCGTAGCAGTTCGTTCTCCGACACGCGGAGAGTGGCTATCCAGTCACCGCTTTTTATGAGGTACGGGTCGCCACCATGAAACCCGTTAATTTTGTATTTCTTGCAGATTCGCTTCGACAGACCAGCTTGCTGCTTCAAGAGGCGTGTACGTTTAGCATCAGAGAGCGGAACTACCCGCTCTCCACTCGCAATGCGCTGTCCACTTGCTTGAAGAGAATCAATGACGATCTGGTAATGAATGTCTCGAAATTTGGGAACAAGTGGGTCATCTCGAAGGGCCAGGGTTTTCAGGTAAAGAACCGGTTCCCCTGTCGAGCCAGGGGGCTTGCTTTGCGTCATGTCCCCCTCCTGTCGGGTTCCTGGTGGGGTGGAGAGGGGAGGCACGAGCGCCAGGATAGGCCCGCCGACGGGGTGATCAAGCCCCGCCGTTGCCTCCCAGTTCAGTTCAAATCAGCATGCTGCCATCATACGCCGCCCGGCTTGTCTCCTCAAGGCTGCTTGACTCCCTCCCACGGTCAGCCTAGCCTTACTGTAAGTGTGGGGACGCTTCTAGTTACGGAGGTACCCAAATGCGAACTGTGGCCTTGATTTCCTGCGGAATGGTCTTGTTCGTACTCGGGGGGTGCGGAATTACGCCCACGAAGTTCAATGGGCCAAACGGTAGGACCGCCTATTCCATGAGATGTGGCAATAACCTGGATGCCTGTTACGAAAAGGCTGGAGAACTATGCCCAGACGGTTATGACATTATTGATCGTGCGTCTGGAACAGTCGCCATCCCATACGGAAAGGCTTTCATAGCTGCTCCACGGCACAATCTCGCCATTGAATGTAAAGCTGACAAATAGGGTCGAGAGTACCCAACGCCACTCCGCCGACCACTCCACTCATTTTGCAGCCTAGTCGTCGGGTTCCCTTTTTACCGGTACCCGCCTGCCGACAAAGGCCCCGCCTTGGCACCTCTCCCCAGTCGGCCTAGCCTTTTCCTCAAGGATCACCCAATGAGTCGTCTGTACCGTCACCTGCAACAATTCATTTCCAAGGATATGCGATGGTGGTGGCGTCCGCCATAAATGTAGCATCGGTAAATTTAA